>SABY01000015.1 GCA_009928785.1 Clostridia bacterium
CGCCTGACTATCTGGGAGTTTGCCAAACAAAGCGCATGGTGGCTTAAGAAGACACCCGGAAAAACCAACGGCGTCGCTTTAAGCGACACCGTTGGTAAAGCCGTCATGTATGGCTCAACCTGAAGCTGGGAAAAAAGCGTGGTTAATTTTCGGCAGGCGCCATTGGCTCAATCCGGATGTCGTCGATAAAGACCGGAATTTTTGATGGATTCCAGGCGTAAATTTTAATGATGTCGGTGGGTTGTAAATCGTCGGGCAGCGTCACCACCACTGCATTTTCGCTCCAGGTGTTTTTGCTCCCTTCATTTAAAAGTGAAAAGCCCTGCCAGGCTAAACTTTGGCCGTTGCGCTGAACATCAACCACCATGCGGGGCTCGGCGGTAAATTCGACCGAAAGAACCTGCCATCGCACCGTGAGTTGCTTTGGCGGTGCCGTGGATAGTTGCCCTACCTTACTACAAGGGGCAGGAAAATAACGTATTCGATTGAGTTGAAAAGCATTACACGAAAATTACAATTCTTATTTCAGTTTTTTAACGAAGGCTGCAAAGATGTGAACTTTTTTGGACAAACAAATTCGTTCTTCAGCCACACCAAACGTTTCACTTTGTAGTTTTGCAGACAGGTTATTTTATATTTGTGGGTTCAGTATAAAACTCAAAAACGGCTTTTTAAACTGATCTCATTTGCTAATTCCAAAAATCGAGAGATGAATCAGCGTTTCAGGACGAGAGAAGTTATGGTGGGCACTGTGGGCATTGGCGCCGGCAATCCGGTGCGTGTGCAAAGCATGACCAACACCAGCACCATGGATACCGTAGCAACGGTACGGCAGACGATACAGCTTTACGAAGCGGGCTGTGAGCTGGTGCGCATTACTGCTCCCGGCGTAAAAGAAGCCGCTAACCTGGCAGTGATCAAACAGGCGCTGCATGAGCAGGGATACGATATTCCGCTTATCGCGGATATTCATTACAGTCCTAAAGCCGCCGAAGTTGCCGCAGCCATCGTCGGGAAGGTGCGCATCAATCCCGGCAACTATACCGGCGCCGAACCGCGCAACATCAACTACACACCGCAGCAATACCAGCACGCACTCGACAAAGTGCGCCAAAATATCCGTCCACTCATCAAAATTTGCAAAGAGCACAACACAGCCATACGCATCGGCTCCAACCACGGCTCATTGGGGCGTCGCATCATTCATCGCTATGGCAACACCCCTGAAGGCATGGTGGAGGCTGCGCTGGAATTTGCAAGGATTTGCCGCGAAATGGATTTTCATCAGATCATCGTCTCGATGAAAGCCAGCAATGTGCGCGTGATGGTGCACGCCACACGGCTCTTGGTAAAAAAGATGATGGACGAAGGCATGGATTATCCGGTGCATCTGGGCGTAACGGAAACCGGCGACGGCATCGAAGGCCGCGTAAAATCAGCCGTGGGTATCGGCACCCTGCTGGCCGACGGCATCGGCGACACCATCCGCGTTTCGCTTACCGAAGACCCGCTGAATGAGGTGCCGGTAGCGCAAAGCATCATCAATTACATAAATCCCGAAAAGAAAACTTTGGTTAGTAATGTTTTTAAAGATTTTTTCTACGATCCGTTTAGTTACAACCCCCGGTTTTCCAAGCGATCGCAGCTCAAGCCCTCGATGGTGGAACCGCTGGTGCTGGCGGAAGCGGGTGACTATAAAGCCGAAAAACCGGATATAATAATCAACGCCAACAATTCAGCGCAAAAGTTGTGGCATCAGGTTTCAATTGACGCAACGGAACAAGATGATAATGATTTTCATCGTCCCATTGTGGCTACCAGCCAGGAAGCTCCGGCACTCTATTCCTTCCGTAATTTTTTTGAAACCTTGCACAACGACGAATCACGCGTTCCGGTGATTTTGCATAAAACCTATTCCGGCGACGCTGCCGCGGCAGCCATCCCGGCAGCCATCGATTTCGGTCCGCTGTTTCTCGATGGCCTCGGCGACGGTATTTGGATTGGGTCAAACGAGGAGCACCGGCAGGAATTTGTAAGCCTGGCATTTACACTTTTGCAGGCCTGCGGAGCACGCATCAGCAAAACGGAGTTTATCGCGTGCCCCTCATGCGGCCGTACCCGCTACGACATCCAGAGTTCATTACAAAAAGTAAAAGCCGCCACCAGCCACCTGAAAGGACTTAAAATAGCGGTGATGGGCTGCGTGGTAAACGGTCCGGGCGAAATGGCCGACGCCGACTATGGCTACGTGGGCATGGGTGCCGCAAAAGTAGCGCTCTACCGCGGCCACACACAAGTGCAGCACAACGTATCCGAAGAAGATGCTGTGGATGCATTGGTGCAAATGATCAAAAACGACGGAAGGTGGAGAGAGAAGGAAGAAATTACAGATGACACCTATTTATAGCGCACAGCCAGGTGTGGCGAGGAATGGCTGAAGTGTGGTGTCCGGCCATTTTGGTCGTTATGTATTTTTGAGGAGTATCAATTTTGGTATGCTTCAATCTCCTAAAAACTTCGCTCATCCTTATTCGCAATTCTACAGAGCAGCAAATAATGTGACCAGGAAAAAATGAAGGTTGCTGACTTAAAACAAATTCTTTTTTCTCATCACACAAATATTTCTACAGCTTTACAATTCTGATTGCAAAGTCATAACTTTTCGTTATTCGCAATTAACTTTTATTTCTGTTTAATACACTGATGATTAATCGTTTCACCACTGCGCTTTCTTCGGTACGGCTATTGGCTATGTAAAGCGTAAGCGTTGCCAATGTTTCGTTGGTGATGATTGGATCTCCTTTGCTATTTTGCAGTGCTTTGTTTTGTTGCAAAAAATAAAGAAAACAAGCGGCTGCAATGCGTTTATTGCCATCTACAAATGAGTGGTTTTTGGTAATGAAATACAGGAGGTTGGCTGCTTTTTCTTCGATTGTAGGGTATAAGTCCGTGCCTCCGAAGCTTTGTTTAATTTGGTTGATAGAACTGTGGAAACTCTCATCTTTGGGCTTGGCAAATACCCCCGATTCAAAATCGGAATACATAAGCCCGATGAGTTGCATGTAATCTTCAAAACCCGGATAAATGGTTTCTTTGCGCGTAACGCCCTTGTGGTCTAATGCTTCGTGGTCGTAATCATCGAGCAGGGCAAGGCCTTTGGCAAATTGGAGAAAAACTTCCTGTTCCTGTTCATTGGCGGCATATTCAATGGCGCGGCTTACAATGCGTAAGCCGGTTTTCAGGAATTCTACTTCCTGTTGTTTTTGGTGCAAGCGTTTTTCGTTAATGGCGTAACCCTGCACCAGATAATCTTTCAGGAGTGCAGTTGCCCACTGGCGGAATTTTACCCCGCGTTTTGAGTTTATCCGATAGCCCACTGAAATAATCATATCCAGGTTGTAGTGTGAAACACTGCGATTCACGCTTCTTTCACCCTCAGTTTGAACTATCCGGAAATTCCGGATAGTTGCCTCTTGGATCAACTCGTCTGTTTTATAGATGTTTTTTATATGTTCATTGATTGTACGGACATCTTTATCAAAAAGCTCTGACATTTGAAGTTGGGTTAACCAAACGGTGTCCTGTTCAAACTGAACCTTAATTTCAGTCTGACTATCGGCATTTTGATATATTTCAACCTTATTTTCCATTCTTACTGTCTTTCTTCTTCTCTTGTTCTCTTACCAATTTCCCGGCTTTAATTTAAATTCTGCTTCGCTTAACGTGGGTGTAAACCTCAGTGGTTTTTTACACATTAGTTAATCGGGGGTTGCTTGCCAATGAGCCTGCAACCCTTCTCAAAACGCAATCTCACCACCGGAGTAAGGCGGTGGGTGTGGTGAGCCAATGTGATCACAGGATTTCCTATTTGCCAAAATAATTTTTATTACACCACAAATCTAAAACTATTCCATTGAGAAATGCTTTACAATTCCATTGCCTGCGGGGAGATGTGAAATCGGTAGGATTTGCTATTCAGCGGGTGAGGCTTTTGAAATTGAAAATCCCTGTTCTGTCAATTATTTTTCACCCTAATCATCACACCCCGGCAATACCAATGATCTTGCCTGCTTCATTTTTATAAAATATAATTTCCCCACCAGAAGCTCCGGCAGTGTATAGATCGACATTTCGGGCCAGTAGATGTGCCAGCCGGCTACCTCTTTTATCGCTTCCAGATCGTCGCCCAGGATAGCATACAGATCGTCGGCGGCAAGGTTGCACGGCACCGTCACGGGCAGCACCGACCAGCCTTCTGCCAAGTAAAGTCCTTTGTTGATGGTGCTGTAGCCTTCTACTACAAGCTGCTGTGGGGAAAGAAGATAAAGTGTTAGCCCTTTTTCCGGTTGCCATTTGCCGATGGTATTAATACCAAAAAATGGCCGGTAAATTCCCTGCGAATTAATGGCAAAGAGTACCGATGCCGAAATTTCCCCAAACAGATAATCTATCGTGAGCGCCGGCCGCACATACGACGAAATACCATTCCAACCGGCGCGCATCGTTATGTTGTGGCTATACAAAGGCGGCTGTACGTAATAATAATCATCGAAGGCCAAAGTGTCGCGGGCATAGGCATTGGCCACAATCAAAGTTACGTTGTATTGTCCCGATGCGATGTAAATGGTAGCAGGATTTTGCACGTAAGCGGTGTCGCCATTGCCCAGCCACCATTCCCATTGCGTCGGAAAGCCGACCGACTGATCCGTAAATCGTATCAGCTCACCAATTTTTCCTTCAAAAGGCTGAACCGAAAAAGAAGCCGCCAGATTTGGAACAATTGTTATAAAGTTTGTTTTGGTGACAGAACTGCTCAGATATTCGTTCCACGTCTGCAGGTTTACGCTATAGGTACCGGGATTGGCGTAACTTACCTGCGCGTTTTGGTAAAAGCTATTTACACCGTTACCAAAATCCCATATCCAGTGCGTCGGGTTGCCGGTGGTGAGGTCGGTAAAATGAACTGTTTCTCCCGGACGCGCTGTCAACGTGTCGGCCTCAAAATCAGCCGTCAGGGTCGGAATGACGAGGATATAATTATTCTTCGTTTCGATGTTGGTGCTGTCGTTGCGTTGCACCTTCAGGCTTACGCTGTAACTGCCCGGTGTGGTGTAACTATGCACCGGATGCTGTAGCGATGCGCTTTGTCCGTCGCCAAATTGCCACAACCATTGTAAAGGATTGCCTCTGGAAAGATCAGTAAACGCAATGTTTTGACCTGGCAGCGCCACGGTTGTATCAGCCACAAAAGCAGCCGCTAAAGTGTCGCGCTGTCGGATGTAGTTATTTTTGACAACGGTTGCCGACTGCAAAGCGTCCGCAACGGTTAATGTGACGGTATAATAGCCAGACGCAGTGTAGAAATGAGAAGGGAAACGACCGGAGCCGGTAGCGCCATCGCCATAATCCCAAAGCCAACTATCGGGATTACCCTGCGAAAAATCAGCAAAATTTACCGTTTGCCCATTCCAGGGACGGTTGGGATAGGCGATAAATTCCGCTACCAACGGTTTTAGAATTTGAATAAACGCGGTTTTGGAAATGGTATCGCCAAACCATTCGTTGCCGGTTGTCAGTGTTACGCTGTAGGTTCCCCATTGGTTATAAGAAATCTGAGGATTTTGCAAAATCGAAGTAATGCCGTTGCCAAAATCCCAATGCCACCAAGTGGGATTACCGGTGGTGAGATCGGTAAAATGAATCGTCTGACCATAAACAGCTATGTTGGCATCAGCCGAAAAATCGGCAACCAAAGGCGCAAGCACTTTGATGTAATTGGGCCTGGTTTTAAACTTTACCGTCGATCCTTTTTGTATAAATAACGACACCGTGTATTGGCCGGGCGTAGTGTAGGCATGTGCCGGATGTTGCACATTGGTGGTGCTGCCATCGCCAAACTGCCAATACCAGGTGGCCGGCGCTCCCATCGACATATCCGTAAACTGAATCGGCTCGCCCGGCACACAAAAAGTAGTGTCGGCGATAAAGTCGGCAACAAGCGGAGGCGCACAGTTGATAAAATTATTGCGCATTAGAATTTGCGAGTATTGCCCGGTAAAAACCGTCAAACTCACACTGTAGCTGCCCGCTTGCTGAAAGATATGAAAAGGGTTTTGCAAAGTTGATGTGCTCCCGTCGCCAAAGTTCCAGAGCCAGGTGGCTTGTGCTCCGCCGGCATACACCGACTGATCAGCAAATTGCACTGCCAGCGGAGCCAATCCGCTTACCGGCGAAGCCGAGAAAGCTACCTGTGCTGCACCGCGGTATTCGGCTTTAAAAGCGCCGTCCCAAACTATCGCGGGCGCCTTGACAACCAAATCACCAGAAGTTGTAAAAAGCTGTTGCACCGAATCCACCTCGCTGTTGCTATTGTACCAGGTAAATTCGTATTGGCCGGGCGTGAGATCGTTGATATAAATTTTTGCCTGCCCTGCCGGCAAAGGCTGCCCAAATTGCTGAAGATATTGCCAGTTGTATTTGCGATTTTGCATCCATCCCGCCACGTACTTGTCGTTGCGTAGCACAAAAGTGCGCAACTGGGGCGCATAGCTGCCGAAGTCGTATCGCTTGATGCGCACCATGCCACTGCCCGAATTTTCGATACGAATCTCATGCTCTCCAGCCGACACATTTACGCTATAAGTACTGTTGGGGGCTGCCGTTTGATCCAGCACGGTGATGCCGTCAATTTTGATTTTAATTTTAGAAAACAAAGCAAGGTCGGAGGTATGCACTTTAAAGCTGCCACCGACGATATAATTTACCTTAAAGGTCGGCGGATTGCGCCGGTTGCCGTACAAACTGCCGTACAGAAAATACCCTACAAAAATTTCCGGTGGTGACAGCGTTCCTGACGGATTTAGTTCAAAATAATTTTGAGGCGTTTTGCTGTTTTCATTGTTGTAGCCAGTGTTAACGGAAATCGTTTCATAGTTGGCGGAGGTGCACAACGGCACTTCGGGATGCACGTTTGCAAGGTTGGGCTGTGCGGCGACAAAAAAATCGGCGATAGGTTTAAAATACGAAAACAATCCGTTTGGGTATAAATAATTATCCCACCACCACGACATAGCCGATCCGAAGGCGCCCGAAAACATCGACGACCAAAGTACATTATGAAAAGTAATACCGGCAGGATCGTTTTGAATAATCTCGGCAGGAACATGCCCCAAAGCAAACTCGCTCACGATAAAAGGCTTGTTCCAGGTTTGAGCGCCCCAGCGGGAGAAGTTGTAAATTTTCATCTCCAGGTCGGGAATGAAATCATATATGTGCAGTTGCGTAACTCCGGTGCCGGCATAATTCCAGATGTCCCAGCCGTGCTGCGGAATGGCAAAACCCGTAGAAACAGGTCGTTGGTACGCGTCGATACTTTTTACGTAATCCGTCATGCTGTTGATCCACTGCGAAGTTTGGCTACCAAAGCTCTCATACAGCCCTGTGGCATCGGCTTCGGAAATATGCTCCCACATGGCAAGCTGTGGCGAGTAGCCCCACCGGGCATTGATGTAGCGTAGCTTGCGTTTGTAAAGACTGATGGCTGTAGGATTTACCAGAAAGTTTTGTGGCTCGTTGCAGGGTCCGCCCAATACAGTGTTGTAGGGATTTTGGTTCCAGCCAAAGCTTCCTTCGGGTCGCAGCTCATCGGTTACTAAAACATTGAACTGACAATAAATCTGTTTTTCCATCAACTGGTCAAAAACCCAATCGAGCACCCAGGCATAATTCTGGCGTTGTAAGTATTGTCCGGTACCCGTTTGCGACCATTCTATCTCAAATATCCAGGGCGCCATCATAAGTTTGGTAAAGTTACCGCCATTAGCAGCCAGCTCATCTATCCAATCCTCGTAAATAGCAAAACCATCCCACCACCACTGAAAAGCCAGGTTGACGCCAAGCGCCTGGAAAATCTCACCATTTTTAAATTTCAGCTTGTTGCCGTCGCGCTTTATAAAACCCTTGTGTGGCGAAGCGGAGCACACAAATTGGCGGTTTTCATAGTTGGTAGTTCCGGCCACATCGGTAACGCTGACGATATAGTTCCAGGTTCCCGTTTCGTCGGGAGCAAAACGCAGGAGCCATTTGGGCTGCCCTGCCGGCGTGAGCTGGTTGGGAGTATTCATCACATAATCCTGCATATAAAACCCATCCATCACATATTGCTTGCCCGATGGTGAAATGAATTTCGTTTTCAGATTTACCTGATCAAAATCGAATGGATTGGTAAAGGTGGCCGAAAAATTAACGGTAAGCTCCAACTTCTCGTAGCGTGCAACCGTGGAGCTATTTGCGGTAACGCTAAAAATTACGGGCAGCGCCATAGTCGCCGGCGAAAGCAGTAGCAGTGCGCATATTATAACTAAACTCACACAGGGAGTTTGGCGGTATTTGGCAGTCATAGGTGCTTAGGTTTTTATTTTTCCGCTGTAGCGGAATAAAAATAAATTGTCGTTTCGTCCCAAAATGCTATCGTTAAGACAAGGCATAAAAGTAGAAAAATTTTGACAGTAAAAAGTCTGGATTTCCTATGGTTGATTCCACCAATAGTGCTTTGGAACAACAGAAATATGATTTTTGGAGTTTTTTTATAAACTTCAAATTCCTTACCTTACCATAATTTTCCGTGCAATGGTAGCGCCGCATGAATACTCGCTCTGCAAAATGTAAAACCCTGCTTTCAAATGATCTAAAGGAAACCGGCAGGTATGCGACCGAAACTTTTGCGCTGCAACCAATTGCCCGTTTGAAATTCTTTTTTAGTAAAGAGGATTCTTTTTGTCCTAATTAATTTAATTTGTGTATTTTAGCTAAAATTTTGTAAAATGAAACTTTGTAGGTTACACCAACCTCAGAGAAAAGAAAAGAAATGTAATTACTATTAGTAAAAATACCAAAAGTCTTGCTGCAATAGGGATTTGAGCCACCCGACAAATAATTTTCAGAGATGATTTCAAATCGCAAACTTTTCATGTTAAACAATTGTTAAATAAGCAAGGCATCAATAATTTGTTGCATTACACACGTTATCTAAATCTATAATTTACTACCAATGAGCAAAAAAAGCAAAACTATTCCTGAAAAAAAAGCCATTACCTTCAAGTCGCCCGATGTTTCTAAAATGCAGGAGGTGGTCATTGATATGCGTACCCGCATCTACATTTCGCCCGATGCCGATCCTGAACAGGCCAAAGCACAATATCTGGCGCGGCTCCAGGCACGTTAACGTGCATTCCTTATCACTTTATTAATCAAAGAGCAGCAGTGGCACATGTTGAAATTGCTTAATAAACCCTACCCTTTCAACGACAACTTTAAGCAAAATGCGCGGGTGATATTTTTCATCAGCGTGGGTGTGTTTGGATTTCTGTTCCTTTTCCAGCCACTGCAAATCGACATGCTGGCAACACGCGACAAATATTTCCTGGTGATTGGGCTGGGTGTTATCACGTTTTTGTCGCTGAGCCTTAACTTATTGATACTCCCATCACTTTTCCCAAAGATATTCATCCATCGCACCTGGACTATTAAAAAAGAAATCTTCTGGGATTTGTGGATTCTGTTCACTGTTTCGGTAGGATATTATCTTTATTACAAAGCATTGGGCATCATGATTTTTGGGTTTGAAATTATTATCAAACTCATTCTTATTGCTATCATTCCCACCAGCGTGCTGATCACCATCAACCGAAACCTGCTGCTTCGCACACACTTGCGCACGGCACAGGAAATCAACCGAAAGCTACACGATAACAGGGAGATAGCCGAAAAGCTGGTACATTTTGTCTCGGATTATCAAAAAGATACACTTTCGGTAAAGGTAAGCCAGATACTATTGATTCGCTCTGCCGGCAACTATATAGAAGTGTTTTGGAATCAGGCTGCGGATGCCAGCCGGCAATTGATTCGCTATAGCCTTACCAACGCCGAAGAAGTGGTGAAAGAATACAAATTCATCATGCGCTGTCATCGGTCTTTTTTGGTAAATGTAAATCATATCGACCGGGTGGAAGGCAACTCACAAGGGTACCGCATTTATTTCGACAAGATCGATTTTCCGGTTCCTGTTTCCAAAATTTACGTGAATAAACTACGCGAGCTGATTTAATCTCCCCCCATCCTACCCGGCCATCGGTACCTGTATTCCGGTTTTTCATCCCTGAACCTATTCACAGGCATCTATTTCGGCTGCTTAATCCCTTTTATTTTTTTCGTCCTTTCATGGACTTTATTTTTGTGGTTTATAAAGATACCGAGTATGATAAAACCACTTTTTATTGGAGATTTAAAAATCGACGTGCCCATCATTCAAGGCGGAATGGGTGTGGCCGTATCGCTGTCGGGGCTTGCCTCGGCAGTAGCAAATCAGGGAGGCGCGGGAATTATTTCGGCAGCCGCCATAGGAATGACAGAACCTGATTATCGGAAAAAATTTCACGAAGCCAACAAACGTGCGCTACGTCGCGAGATACGCCAGGCTCGAAGCATGACCAAAGGTGTAATTGGTGTAAACATCATGATGGCACTCACCGATCACGAAGCACTGATTAAAGCTGCTATCGAAGAAGAGGTCGATTTGATCGTAATGGGCGCCGGACTGCCACTGCATATCCCGCGCATAATCGACGAAGCCGGCCTTAGCGGACATCACACCAAATTGGTAATAAAAGTTTCATCAGCCAAAGCCGCTCATCTCATCTTCAGGTATTGGGCCGAAAAATACAACACCGTTCCGGATGCTGTTGTAATAGAAGGCCCGATGGCAGGAGGCCACCTGGGGTTTGCCAAAGACAAACTGGGCGAAGACCGCGTATTACTAACTCAACTCGTAAAAGATACTGTAGCTGTGATGCAAAACTACCGAACGGCTTTCAACCGTAATATCCCGGTAATTGCTGGCGGCGGCGTGCATACCGGTAGCGACATGTACGAAGTGATGCAGGCCGGAGCGCAAGCGGTAAAGATCGGAACCCGCTTCGTTACCACACAAGAATGCGATGCCTCGGATGCTTACAAACAAGCCTACATCAATGCTAAAAAAGAAGATATCGTTATCATCGACAGTCCGGTAGGGCTGCCAGGCAGAGTGGTGAAAACCAAATTTGTCGAGCAAATTATGAATGGCGAAACCAAGCCCATCCATTGCCCGGTGAAATGCCTTAGCGGCTGCAACTACAAGGAAGCCCCCTACTGCATCGCTCTGGCGCTTTACAATTCCGCCATCGGCAACATGGATCATGGATTCGCTTTTGCCGGCTCCAATGCCTGGCGTGCCACCGAAATTAATACCGTAGCCGATGTGATGAACGATTTGTTGGTGGGATATCATCACGAAGCGTATCGGCAGCAAAGAAAGAAGTCGGCAGCCAACAGCACTCAGCTTGCTGTTACTGATGCCCTATTCGCCATTTAAAATCATCTTCCTATACCCGGCTTTCAAAAACTACTATCCGAATTCTTCACCGGAAATCATTTACAGCAGCGGGTTGTGCGCCGGCACTCCCCTTCTATACTAACAGAAATCGGCGCTCACCCTGAAATTAGGATGAGCGCCGATCTTCAACAGGCAGAGCTTAAAAACGATTAATTAATCAAAAAGCTCTTTAAGTTTGTTTTGCAGGTCTTCGCCGCGCAGGTCTTTGGCGATGATGACTCCCTGCGGGTCTATCAGGAAGTTAGCCGGAATAGAGCTTACAGCATACATGTTGGAGGCTTGGTTGTTCCAGTATTGCAAGTCAGAAACTTGTGTCCAGGTGAGGTTGTCGGCAGCAATGGCATCGAGCCACGATTGTTTTTTTCGGTCGAGCGATACGCCGAATACCGTAAATCCTTTGTCGTGATATTGTTGCCAGGCGGCTACCACGTTGGGGTTTTCCTGACGGCACGGGCCGCACCATGAAGCCCAAAAGTCGATGAGCACATATTGCCCTCTAAAATCTTCCAGCGAAACAGGATTTCCGGCGGTATCGTTTTGCACAAAAACAGGAGCCGGCTGGCCAATCTCAACACTTTGGAGTTTTTGGATTTGCTTATCGAGAATCTTAATGTACTTACTGCTGTCGAGTGCTGTGCCGTAGTTTTCGCGGGCTTTTTTCAGGTCGTCGAGGTTGTATTTGTACATATTGCTCACGATGATGTAAGGCCCCACCACCGATGTTTTTTGCGAAAGCGCATATTCTTTTACAAATTCATCCTGCGTTTGGTCAATCCGTTCGGCTTTAGTGCGTATAGCCTCGAGTTGTACGGTATCTCCACCGTCCATGGCAACACGAAACTCTTCATAAAGTTTCTGACGGTCATCATCAAGGCGCGTCATCCTTTGGTTGAAATCTTCATAAATTTTTTGTGTAGCCGACCCGGTAATGATGGGTCCATCAACGGCACCAATAAATTCGACAACACCCGGCTCTAAAAAAAAGCGGTGCACCTGCTCATCAGCTACAAAGCTCAAGTAATATACTTCGGGCTGGCCGATGGTTCCTTCAAAAGCAAAGCTGCCATCGGTCATTTGTACCGAATCCACAGCCACCAGTTGGTTATCCACCACCTGCGAGAGCACCACCAGTCCGGGGGTTGCATTATCCAGCTTACCCGTAATTTTGTAATGATTGTCGGGGCCTGAGCAGGCAGCAAAGGTCATTACAAATAAAGCAATCCATAAAATGTTTTTCATACGTCTATTTTATTTCTATGTTTAAAAAATTAATTCCTAAAATATTTGATAACTAACGGGGAATCACTTTTTATCTTGTTTAACAAACAATAGTTGGGCTATTAATGCCAATCCCAACGTAACTGCAGAGCTGGCTAAAATGCGGCGGAGCGTCTGCAGGAAATCGTCGAAGGTGAAGGCTTCCACAAGAAACAGCACCGTGTGGTGTATCAGGATAAGGATCATTGCATACATAAAAAACCAACGAAAGCCCAGGTCTTTGATGCTTGGTGCTATGCCCGGCTCGTACTCGCGGGCGGAGCGGAGGATACGGATAGCGGCAGGTCGCACAAAGGCTGTAAACACCGCCGCGGCTGCATTTATGCCCAAACTATTGGTAAACAAATCCACACTTATTCCCATGGCAAAAGCCGAAAGTAGCAACACCCAGCCGACGGTTTCGAAAGGCAGCAGCAGGATAAAATAGACATAAAACGCCGGATAAATATAGCCGCTAACGCCCACATTGGTAAACACCAGCACCTGCAAAAGCAGTATTGCTACAAAGCGTAAGATGTTGGTCAATAGCATGGCGTTATTCGGTTAATTGTTTTTTCTCAAGTTGCAGCAATTCGTCCCGCATCAGGTTTTTCACCACATACACATATTGCAGGCTGTTGTAATCTACCGAAAACCGAACTTTAATCTCCCAGAAGTTATCACCCGGAGCAGGGCTGAACTCTTCGACAGTTCCCAGCATTTGGCCTTCCGGAAAAATATGCGAATAGCCGCTGGTAACCACCGTATCGCCGATATGTATGCTTACGTGCGACGGGATGTCCACCAACTTACCAAATCGGTAGTCGCGTCCGGGCCACGACATAGAGCCGGTTTGGTTAGAGTTTTTCAGTTTGGCGTTGATGCGTGTATTACTGTTGAGCATCGACATCACCGAACTGAAATTCTGTGAAACCTCAATAATCTGACCGGCTACTCCGTTGGGCGCCAGCACAGCCATGTCGGGGCGCAAACCATGCCGGCGACCCTTGTTGATCTTCATGTAGTTGTTGCGCCGATTTATGGTATTGCTTATCACGGTGGTAGATATGTACTGATACTGCTGCCGGAAGAGGCTGTCGCCAACAAAAAACTGTGCCGTGTCGGTGCGCAAGTAGGCTGATGGCAACCGGTTCGACAGGCGAGCGTTTTCTTCGGAGAGAATCTGGTTGGCATTTTTCAAAGTAACATAAGCTGTTATTTCATCCACCGTACTTAGCATGCCGCCGGTAATATCGCTGGTGGTGTTGATCATCACGCGTCGTTGGTAATAATTATTATTTACAACCAATAGCAAAGCCAATGCTTCGAGCAGCAGAAAGAGGAAAAAGAAATTGTGTCTCCACAGAAAAACGATCAGATTTCGCATAGCAGGTATTGCGACTAAGCGCTACATGTTCGCTTATTATTTGATAAGGAACGTAAACTTATCGAAGTTTTTCAAAGCGATTCCTGTACCGCGGGCAACAGCTCTCAAGGGGTCTTCGGCTACGTGAATCGGAAGTTTTGTTTTAAGATGGAGCCGCTTGTCGAGGCCGCGCAACATAGAACCGCCACCAGCCAGATAAATGCCCGTGCGGAAGATGTCGGCAGATAGCTCGGGAGGCGTCATTTCCAGTGCCTGTAGCACCGCAGTTTCTACTTTGGATATCGATTTGTCGAGGCAATGCGCTATCTCGGCGTAGTTTACGATAATTTCTTTAGGGATACCCGTGAGCATGTCGCGGCCATGTACGGCGTAGTCGTCGGGAGGATTGTCTATCTCCGGAAGCGCGGCGCCAACTTCTATTTTGATGCGTTCGGCGGTACGTTCGCCGATATTGATGTTGTGCTGTTTGCGCATGTATTCTTCGATGTCGGCATTGAAATCGTTACCGGCAATGCGGATAGATTTGTTGTTGACGATGCCACCCAGTGCTATTACAGCTATCTCGCTGGTGCCGCCGCCAATGTCGATGATCATGTTGCCGGTAGGTTCCAGCACATCGATGCCGATGCCGATAGCTGCTGCCATAGGCTCGTGAATAAGCCGCACCTCGCGAGCGCCAGCCTGCTCAGCCGAGTCTTTTACAGCGCGCTCTTCTACTTCGGTGATACCCGATGGGATACAAATGACCATTTTGAGCGCCGGCGGGAAAAGGGTTTGCCGGATGCCAATCATTTTTATCATCTCGCGTATCATGTATTCGGCTGCCTGAAAGTCGGCTATCACGCCGTCGCGCAATGGTTTGATGGTTTTTATATTTTCGTGCGTCTTGCCATGCATCATCTGTGCCCGTTTGCCCACGGCAATAATCTTACCCGTGCTGCGCTCGATGGCCACGATGGAGGGTTCGTCCACTACAACTTTGTCGTTGTAAATGATGATGGTGTTGGCGGTACCAAGATCAATAGCTATTTCGCGTGTAAAGAATGAAAACAGTCCCATGTTTTTTTATAATAAAGAAGATTGTTTTTTAAAGTTTCAAAATTAGATAAAATAAGAGTAACCGATGTATTTGTATGAAATTAGTCAATTAGCGTCTGGTAAAAATTCAGATTTCACGTAAGAAGCAGAGATGAGTCCAATTTTTTATTTCAAAATAATCAAACAGTCTCATACCTTTTGACACATTGATTTTTGAAATTTATTTGTGATTTGATTTTTTGTCATTTGTATTTTCCGGCTCATCCGGTTTAGTGTTTAAAATGTCTAAAGCCGGTAAGTGCCATAGCCATGTTGTGCTTGTCGCAATAGGCAATGGTTTCGCTGTCGCGGATGGAACCTCCGGGCTGCACCACCGCGCTGATGCCCACCTCCCGGGCAATTTGCACTGAATCGGCAAAAGGGAAAAAGGCATCGGAAGCCATTACGGCACCGTTCAGATCGAAACCAAAAGCCAGCGCTTTGGCAATGGCCTGCCGCAGGGCGTCCACACGCGAGGTCTGGCCGGTGCCGCTACCCAGCAACTGCCCGTCTTTGGCCAGCACTATGGCGTTGCTCTTGGTGTGTTTCACGATTTTATTAGCAAAAAGCAAATCTGCTATTTCTTGTTCATTGGCCGTGCGGGTTGTAGCAAATTTTAAGTCGTCAGCAGTTTCTGTTTTGGTGTCGGGCTGCTGCGCCAGCACGCCATTCAGCGCCGATTTGAATCGCAAGGCCTGACGCGCGGTTTTTCTATTTATTAAAATGATCCTGTTCTTTTTTTGTTTTAATGTCGCCAGTGCTTCATCGGAATAGGCAGGAGCCAAAATAATCTCAAAAAAGAGCTTGTTCATTTCCTGCGCCGTTTCTTCATCCACCGGCGTATTGGTGATAATGACGCCACCAAATGCCGATACCGGATCGCCGGCCAAAGCAGCTTTCCAGGCATCAACAATCTGTGGACGCGAAGCCAGACCGCAGGCATTGTTGTGTTTCAGGATAGCCACGGTGGGTTCTTCAAAATCATGGATCAATTCTATGGCCGCATCCAGATCGTTCAGGTTGTTGTAAGAAATTTCTTTGCCATGCAGTTGGTCAAAGTTGGCAGAAAGCTCGCCAAAGAAAAAACCTGTTTGGTGTGGGTTTTCGCCATAGCGAAGCGCCTGATGCGCGTTTATGCTTTGACGAAAAGTGTGGATGTAGGCTTCGCGGTTGAAGTAGCCAAAAATGGCGGTATCGTAATGCGACGAAACGCCAAAAGCATGGGCGGCAAAATGTTGCCGGTCGGCGCGGGTTGTGGCGCCGTTGTTTTGGGCAAGGATTTCCCGGGTCTTTTCGTACAGTTCGGCAGAAGCAACCACCAGCACATCAGCAAAATTTTTGGCAGCCGCCCGGATGAGGCTTATGCCACCGATGTCGATTTTTTCAATGATGGCCTGTTCCTCGTCGGTGGTGGCCAGGGTTTGCTCGAATGGATAAAGATCCACCACCACCATATCTATTTCGGGAATGTTGTATTGACGCATCTCCTCGCGGTCGCCGGCCTCATCGCGACGTGCCAGGATGCCGCCAAAAACTAATGGATGAAGGGTTTTTACACGGCCTCCTAAAATTGATGGAAACGTGGTAAAATCTTCCACTGCAATGGCTTCTATCCCCAGGCTGCGCAGGTATTGCCAGGTGCCGCCGGTAGAATAGATCGTTACGCCGTAAGATTGCAAATCACCCAGCAGCCCGTCGATACCCGATTTGTCGAAAACGGAAATCAATGCAGTTTTTACCTTTTTCGTTCCTTCCATTTATTGATGTTATCTCTTTTATTATTAATAGAATAGCCAATGGGCGCAAAATTATCCAAAAAACAGCAGCCCGGATGTTTTTTTACGAAAATTGATATTTGCAGAATCCATTACTTTTACCGTTCAAAAAATCATCGAACCCTTTCATTATGCTGATAGTAAAACTCATTGCTGAAAGTTTTAAATATGCTTTTCAATCTATTATCGTCAACCGGCTGCGCACATTCCTTTCGCTGTCGGGCATCACCATTGGCATCTTTTCGGTAATTGCCGTGTTCTCCGTTTTCGATTCGCTGGAGCGAAGCATCCGCAGCAGCCTTAGCGAGCTGGGCAATGATGTGTTATTTGTTCAAAAATGGCCGTGGTCGATGGGTGAAGACTATGCCTGGTGGAAATATATGAATCGCCCCAACTCCTCACTCGACGAACTGGAAGCAATACAGGAACGGGTTGAAGCTGCACAGGCCGCCACTTTTACCATTGGCATGCGCCGCACAATTAAATACCTCAACAATAGCTACGAAAATGTTACCATCCAGGGTGTGTCGCACGACTACGATCAGGTGATGCCTCCCGACATTGAGCAGGGGCGGTATTTTACCCGGCTGGAATCGCAGGCCGGACGCAATGTGGCCATCATCGGAGGCAAAATTGCCGAAACGCTTTTCCCGCAAACGAACCCACTTGGCAAAACCATCAAAATATTTGGCAGCAAAGCCACCATCATCGGTGTTTTAAAAACGCAGGGGCAGGGAACTTTTGGCAACTCTACTGATGAACAGGTGTATGTACCCCTAAATTTTGCGCGCAATTTTGTCAACTTGCGACGAATGGGTACTACCATTATGGTAAAAACCAGAGCCAACGTAAGCAACCAGCAATTGCGCGACGAGCTTACCGGGGTAATGCGTTCGATGCGCAAGCTCAAACCCGGTGAGGAAGACAACTTTGCCATCAACGAGGTGAGCATTATCAACCAGGGGCTGCAGGCCTTTTTTGGTGCTTTGGCAATGATCGGTTGGATCATCGGTGGGTTCTCGTTGCTGGTGGGTGGTTTTGGTATTGCCAACATCATGTTTGTGTCGGTGCGCGAACGCACCAACATCATTGGCATACAAAAAGCCATCGGCGCCAAACGGTTTTTTATCTTGCTCGAATTCCTGTTTGAAGCAGTATTTCTTTCACTGTTGGGCGGCCTGCTGGGCTTGCTGCTCATTTACATCGGGACACTGTTTTTGCAGGACGCGCTGCCTTTCCCGCTTATCCTCACTTTCGACAATATTATTGTTGGTTTAGCAATTTCAACCATCATCGGTTTGGTTTCGGGATTTATGCCGGCACTCACCGCCTCACGCCTCGACCCGGTAGAGGCAATCAGGTATGGAGTTTAAATTTCAATAGCTTTGATCAAAAAAATTTGTAGCCCGCTGATCACTAACCCCAGCCTTTGGTCGGTGTTGAAAATAGGAAAAATATTTTAGCGGGCTGTGGCCCAAATAAAAAGCAATTTTTTTTAACCACCTAAAAAATGTTCCCATTTGCCTGTGTCAGCGGCATGTGTTTGCGGAAAATTTTAACAATTGCCTTTTGATGTTATTCATTCTTTTTATCTTTACGCACAAAATCTTAAATATGCAAAAGCGCTGGGTACTAAAAGAAAAGGCTGATAATGACACTGTGATGGAATTGTCCCGTGCGCTGAACATTAGCACAATATTGGCTAATTTGCTGGCACAACGTGAAGTAGCCAACTTCGACGAAGCCAAAAATTTCTTCCGCCCTAAACTTTCACAGCTCCACGATCCATTTCTGATGAAAGATATGGATAAGGCTGTTTATCGCATCGAAAAAGCCATCCGCAAACGCGAAAAAATTCTGGTTTATGGCGATTATGATGTGGACGGCACCACCGCCGTAGCACTGGTTTATACCTTCCTCAAATCACTCACCGCCGAAGTGGGCTTCTACATTCCCGACCGCTATACCGAAGGCTATGGAATTTCAAAGGCAGGAGTAGATTTTGCACACGAAAATGCTTACAGCCTCATCATTGCGCTCGACTGTGGTATAAAAGCAGTGGCCAATGTGCAATATGCCGTGGATCATGGCATCGACTTTATTGTGGTGGATCATCACCGACCCGGCGAAACATTGCCGCCGGCGTATGCTATCCTCGATCCAAAGCGCAACGACTGCGATTATCCTTACAAAGAGTTGTCGGGTTGCGGATTAGGTTTTAAACTGGTGCAGGCTTTCTCGCGCAAAAACCACATGCCTTTCAAGCACCTCGAGAAATTTTTGGACCTTGTGGTAGTAAGCATTGCTTCGGATATTGTGCCCATCACGGGCGAAAACAGAACCCTTGCCTATTTTGGTTTGAAACTGATCAACTCCAATCCCCGACCCGGTTTTACGGCCATCCTGCACTACAGCAATATTCGTAAGAAAACCGATTTCCAATACGTGGATGAGGAATTTGCATTTAATCGAAAACTCTCTATCAGCGATTTGGTGTTTCTCATCGGGCCGCGCATCAATGCAGCCGGACGAATGGAAAGCGGCAAAAACTCGGTAGAGCTGCTTATCGCAAAAGATATCGAGACGGCTATCGAAAAAGCCGAGCAGATCAACCAGTTCAACACCGAGCGGCGCAACCTGGATATGCAGGTTACCCAACATGCCATCGAGATATTATCCAACGACCCCATCCACGCTTCACGCAAATCCAATATCGTTTTCAATCCCGATTGGCACAAAGGCGTGCTGGGAATAGTTGCTTCGCGGCTCACCGAAACCTGGTATCGCCCCACGCTGATTCTCACGCAAAGTAACGGCCTGATTTCCGGCTCGGCGCGCTCGGTAAAGGATTTCGATATTTATAATGCCATCGACCAATGTTTTGATTTGCTCGAACACTTTGGCGGGCACAAATATGCCGCGGGTCTGTCCATTCGCCCGGAGAAGTTTCCGGCTTTCTGCGAGCGCTTCGAGAAAATTGTTTGCGACACCATTGAGGACCACATGCTTATCCCCGAAATAACCATCGACGCCAAGATTAAGCTCAACAATATCTCTACGAAATTTTTTAAAGTCCTCAAGCAATTTGCACCCTTCGGCCCCGACAACATGGCGCCGACATTTCTCACCGAAAACGTTGTGGATACTGGTTTTGCAAGCATCGTGGGCAAAAACCATCTGAAACTAAGTGTAGTGCATCCCGATATTTC
Source organism: Clostridia bacterium (assembly GCA_009928785.1). Lineage (GTDB taxonomy): Bacteria > Bacteroidota > Bacteroidia > Bacteroidales > 4484-276 > SABY01. Next base: position 20,137 of record SABY01000015.1, read on the forward strand.
AGGATTTCCGGTGGCGGGAATTGCTTTTCAGCAGGGCGACAAGCTCCCCGTGGTACAAAGCGGCAGGCCATTCTCCATTTGTTATCATGTAGAAGAAAACGAATGGAACGGACACGTTTCGCTGCAGCTCAACATCAAGGACATCCAGCCTTACCAGGAGTAGCCAAAGAGCGGGTATTTTATCATCAACGCCCGTATGATCAGAATCACGCCAAAACCGAACAGCAGTATCCCTACTATCTGATTGATGTGTTTGATATTGGTGGTGTTGAGCAGCAACTTGATGCGTTTGGCTATATAAACCTTCACCAGATCGGTGATAAAAACCGTGAGCAAAGCTCCGGCAAAAAAGGATATTGCCTGCCGTGTATTTTCGCCATAGCTCGAGGTAATGCCCACCGTTACACTCATCCAGAAAAGCCATACAAAAGGGTTGGCAATATTCAGAAAAAAACCTTTGGCGATAAGGGTAAACCAGCGGGGCTTACTGTCATTGTCGGTCGCGCCATTGCCGTTGAGTTTGGTGGTTTTATAAAAAGCAAAAATGCCGTAAACAATCAGAATAAAACCTGCTATGATGCCAAAGGCAAGGCGGTTGGTGCCGGTAGAAACAATTTGCAAAGCACCGATAAAGCTAAGAAATACAAGCGCAAGATCGCTCAGGAAGATGCCAAAAGCCATCCGCATGCCCGCTCTGAATCCGCGGTGAATGCTGGTTTGTACGAGTGCGAAAAATGCAGGCCCTAAGAGTACGGCCAATGTTAATCCCAGAATAATACCTTCGAGAAAAGGGTTCATCAAATAAATTTAGTCAGCAAAAAAAAAGTATGTAAGCAGCCCGATGGTTCGGGATATCCACTACTATCCGGCAAAAATAAAAACAATCTTAATCTTGGTATTTTTTAAGTTTCGCAGGGTTTTGGCGCGTATCAAAAATAGCTACAACATAGATATGCTCGTCGTCATATTTGTAAAACACCGAAATTTTTCATGATGTCTTCATAATCAACTACCTCACCACGATCTATTTCCGCCATTCCTTGTAATATTTCTTCCTTTTGCGTCGCTGATAGTGTGTCCCAAAAATCCGCTTTTGCTTCCTTTTTTAGCAAATTTTTTATCTCGAAACGGGAAAGCTATTTACTACCGTTTCTAAAATCATCGACATACTTTTCCCACTCGTCGAGTTGGCGGGCTTTTACTACGCGGGGGAATTTATTTTGCGCGCCCTCCTTGCCGTGATCTTTCATCCATTGATAAAATACCTTTGAAGGCAAAACTTCTACAATCACATCCTTGATGGCGGCAATCCGCTCTACGCGGTAATCGTCGTTGAGTAGCTTCAGGTTGTTGTCGATCAGCGTGCGTGCGGTTTCCGGATCAAGGTTATCGTCGGTTCCCAGAAACCATTTGTGGGCAAACATCGAGTCGTGCTTTATTCCGGCAACGGTAAATTCGCGCACTTCTATGTTCAGGTCGTGACACATCATCTCCACGGCGCGATTCATATTTTCCTGCGAGAGATGTTCGCCACAGAGGCTGAGGAAATGCTTGGTGCGCCCGGTAATACGGATTTCGTTGAGGCGCTTCGAAGTGAATTTGATGGTATCGCCGATGAGGTAGCGCCAGGCGCCGGCATTGCTACTAATGAGCAGCGCATATTCTTTGTCTTCCTCTACCTGCCCCAGGGTAAGTGCCTGGGAATTCTGCTTTAGATTTCCCTCTTCATCGAAATTGGTATCGTTGAAGGGCACAAACTCAAAAAAAAGACCTGTGTCCAACGACAGCGCCATCGAATCGACATTGGGACGCTTCTGATATGCAATAAAACCTTCGCTGGCCAGGTAAGTTTCCATGTAGGTGAGGGGTCGCGCAAGCATACGCTCAAAGCCTTTGATGTATGGGGTAAGCGATACGCCGCCATGGACATAAATCGACAGGTTGGGCCACATGTCGTGGATAGTCTTGAGCTTATACTCTTTGATGATCCTTTCCAGCAGTATTTGCAGCCAGGCCGGCACACCCACAATTACACCGATGTCCCAACTCGGCGCCTTCTTCACAATCTCGTCGAGCTTGGTAGTCCAGTCTCTTTCTTTGGAAATACGCTTGCCGGGTTTATAAAAAAACTGGAACCAAAACGGGATATTGCCGGTGGTAATACCCGAAAGGTCGCCGGCATAGTAGGTGCCGTTGTATTGCAGATGTGTGCTGCCACCGAGCATGAGAATGCCTTTGCCTTTTTCAAAAAATTCGGGTGGGAAATTATACTGCGCCAGCGAAAGAAGTTGTCGTACGCTGGTTTTTTTTATCGATCGCAATACATCATTTGTTATTGGGATGTATTTACTCGATGCCTCAGAAGTTCCGGAGCTGAGCGCGAAGTATTTTACTCGTCCGGGCCAGGCCACGAAAGCCTCCCCATTGAGCGAGCGGTACCACCATTTTTTGAATATCGAATTGTAGTCGTGTATTGGAACGGTTTTTTGAAAAGTGGCTACCAGATCGGTGGCCCGCAAAAGCTCCGGAAAATTATAGGCTTCGCCAAAGTGTGTAAATTGTGCTTTTCGCAAAAGCTTCTTTAGGACGGAATGCTGTGCCCGGCAAGCATCAAAACTTTTTTGATTCTCTTTGTTGCTTAAACTGCGCAGCTCTATTGCCGCTTTTATAATGGAGCCTATTATCGCCAAGATCAGTTGCTTTTAGTACTTTTTGATTATCATATCAATTTAGTGCAAAAATATACTTTTCGTGGTAACCCGTCAAGGAATTCCGATAAACGCCTGATGTGGCTCAATGCGCTGATTTTATGAAAATATTTTGTTAAAAAAACAGATTAACTTTCTAATCTTGTTTCTTGTTTTTGTATTTTTACCACGCAATCATTTTCTAATTAATACCTTAAAGCAATGAAAACTTTCTTTTTATGCATTACGCTGTTGCTATGGTTTTTGCCGGATGGAGCCACAAATGCCCTGAGCATTTTCAGCCAACCTACGGCATCTTTGGCGGGAATAGCTGATGAACAAATAGGTTTTATTCCTTCCTCCGCGACAGCCAAAAAGAGTGACAAAATCACAGCCCCTGATTCCGGATTACGCATGACGGTATTTGCCGGAAACGATACCACTGTGTGCCTCACCACCGATGCAATACCAATTCAGGGTTACGCTACCGACTATTATTACGTATCGTGGGCGCACACCGGCGATGGGTTTTTTGATGATCACACCCAGCTCCACACTACTTATTCACCCGGTCAGAATGATATTGCTTCGGGGGGCGTGGTGCTTTACCTGGTAGCCATAAACAATACGCCCATCTACACCCGCATGGTCGATTCGGTGGAAATTACCATCGTACCAGCACCGCAATGTTTTGCCGGCTATGATGATGCTATTTGTTATGGCGAAACGTATCAGTTGCAGGGAGAAGCCCAATATTTTAGCAGCCTTCAGTGGATTACCACCGGCGATGGCACCTTCGACAACATTAGCCAACTGGCACCTATCTACACCCCGGGAACCGACGATCGTACCAGTGGGGAGGTAAGTATTTTATTAATTGCCAATGAACTGGCTCCTTGTACCCTGCCCGACATCAATGGCATAAACCTGACCATCAACAAAGCGCCCGAAGTTTCAGCCGGAGCTGATACACTCCTGTGTGAAGGAGTTTACCCGTTGGCAGAAGCTACCGCCGCTAAATACGAATCAGTGCTATGGCGCACTACCGGCGACGGCACCTTTAGCGATTCAACAGAACTCAATCCTGTTTATTTTCCGGGAAGCAATGACCTGGAAGGAGAGGAGATTTTCCTGGTATTGCAGGCTTTTCCAAACCAACCATGCTGGATCGTTGCCACCGACAGCCTTTTACTTCAGGTAATAGCAAAACCCTGGGTATTTGCCGGCGAGGGTCAGACGATATGCGCCGACGATATAGTAAACTGCTCCGGGCAGGCCCACAGTTACGAGCAAATACATTGGTTTGTGATAGCAGGAGAGGGAACTTTTGAATACCCTGACTCACTAACCACCACTTATACCCCGGGACAATATGAAATCGCAGGGGGTTTGTGCTATCTGGCTTTACTGGCTTCGCCCAAATATCCATGCAGCGTTGCAGAATACGCATGGCTGGAATTAAAAATCATCAAAAAACCAACTTTGCAACTGCCCGACCACATGATCAGCCTGGCCGATACAGTGAATCTCCTGGCTCAGCCACAGAGCTACGAGTCGTGCTTATGGGCGACATCAGGCGATGGAACTTTTAGCAATGCCGGTAGCCCGCAAACTATTTACTATGCCGGACACAACGACCTCCAACAGCGACAGGCATTGCTTTCGCTAATGGTCATGCCTTTATCACCATGCCAATCGACGGTTTCAGACACGGTTTCGGTAGGTTTTGAATATCCGATGATAATGATCGATAACATGCCTGACCAAACCCTTGTGGCGGGGGACAATTTATACATGGAGTTTGAAGTTGAAAGTCTTGAACCAGGGCAATATCGCTGGTACCACAACGGCATGTGGCAACAAAATATCAGTGGAAACGAGTATTACAAACTACAGGTTTCGTATCAGGATGCAGGTTTCTATCACTGTGTTTTCTACAATTCTTATTTCAGTTTTTCGAGCGACACTGCACACATCAGCGTGCTGACAGAGGCTACACAAACGTTGACGATTCCCGCTGGTTGGTCGGCCATATCTTCGTGCATCATTCCTCCCAATATTGAGATACTCGCTGTGCTGGAGCCGATTATCAGAAAAATTATTATCGTTTATAATGATAGCGGGGTAATGTATCCGAACACCACCAAAAATGATCTCGATTATTGGAATACCAATACCGGCTACTATATCAAAACTACCGAAAATTGTACGCTGACTTTGCAGGGATATCAACAGATTCCCGCGCCGGTAGTTATGGCAAAGCCTGGTTGGTCGTTGCTTCCGGTAAACAGCTTGCAGGCAGTATCAGTGGTAAATTTGATTGATTGCCGGCCGGAGATTACTGCCATCAAAGAAGTAGCAGGAACCAAAATATACTGGTCCGAAAAAGCAATCAACACCCTTATTAATTTACAACCCGGAAAAGCTTACGAAATCTTCAATAGCGCAAACTATGAAGTGCCGATTAGTTTCCCGGGCTGTAATTAGTGTTTTAATAAAAAGCCGATAGCTTTCGGTGTGATAACCCGATAACCCTACAGCTTTCTGAGTCTATTCTTTCCGGCTCTCGATGAGTATTTCCAAGATTTTGATGCCCGCTTCGGATATCACCGTGCCGGGGCCAAAAATGGCTACGGCGCCGGCGTCGTATAGATATTGATAATCCTGATGCGGGATTACGCCGCCCACGATTACCATGATGTCATCGCGACCCAGTATGGCCAGTTCCTTAATTACCTGCGGAACAAGTGTTTTGTGGCCTGCTGCCAGGCTGGAAACTCCCAGCACATGCACGTCGTTTTCTACCGCTTGGCGGGCAGCTTCGGCAGGAGTTTGAAACAGCGGTCCGATGTCCACATCGAAGCCCATATCGGCGTAGCCGGTGGATACTACTTTGGCGCCGCGGTCGTGGCCGTCCTGACCCATCTTGGCAATCATGATGCGGGGTCGCCGGCCTTCAAGCTCGGCAAATTTATCGGCAAGTTCGCAAGCTTTAGCAAACTTCTCGTCGCCTTTGGTTTCTGATGAATACACTCCTGAAATACTTCTAATGACTGCTTTATATCTTCCAAAAACTTTTTCACACGCTGTCGAAATCTCGCCCAACGAAGCCCGCTTTTGAGCGGCATCCACGGCCAACTCCAGCAGGTTGCCTTTGCCTGTTTCGCAGGCTTGTGTAATGGCATCGAGCGATTGTTGCACCGCTGCTTCATCGCGTTCGGCACGTAGTTTCTCCAGACGCTGTATCTGAGCATTGCGTACGGCCGTGTTGTCGATGTCGAGAATCTCCATCGGGTCTTCTTTTTCGAGGCGATATTTATTAACGCCAACGATGGTGTCGCGGTTTGCATCGATGCGGGCTTGCTTGCGTGCCGAGGCCTCCTCAATGCGCATTTTGGGAACGCCCGTTTCGATGGCCTTGGCCATTCCACCCAGCGCTTCCACCTCTTCGATAAGCGTCCAGGCGCGGTGAGCTATTTCGTGCGTCAGTTTTTCGACATAATAAGAACCTGCCCAGGGGTCAACCACACGGGTGATGTCGGTTTCTTCCTGTATATAAATCTGCGTGTTACGCGCGATGCGTGCCGAAAAGTCCGTTGGTAGCGCGATGGCTTCGTCCAATGCATTGGTATGCAACGACTGGGTATGTCCCAGAGTAGCAGCAAGCGCTTCCACACAAGTGCGGGCTACGTTATTGAATGGGTCTTGCTCGGTAAGGCTCCAGCCGGAAGTTTGCGAATGCGTACGCAAAGCCATCGACTTTGGATTCTTCGGGTTGAATTGTTTTACAATCTTAGCCCACAGCAAACGGGCTGCACGCAATTTGGCGATCTCCATAAAATGATTCATGCCAATGCCCCAGAAAAACGAAAGCCGCGGAGCAAAAGAATCGATGTCCATGCCGGAATTTACGCCTGTGCGCAGATATTCAAGACCGTCGGCCAGGGTGTAGGCCAGCTCAATGTCGGCAGTGGCTCCGGCTTCCTGCATGTGGTAGCCGCTGATGCTGATGGAGTTGAAGCGAGGCATTTTTTGTGCGGTAAACTCAAAAATGTCGGCGATGATTCGCATCGAAGGTAGCGGCGGATAAATGTAAGTATTGCGTACCATGAACTCTTTCAGGATATCGTTTTGGATGGTTCCGGTAAGTTGTTCCAGGCTTACACCTTGCTCCAGCCCGGCAACTATATAAAAAGCAAGCACCGGCAGCACGGCTCCGTTCATTGTCATCGACACCGACATCTTGTCGAGCGGTATCTGGTCGAAGAGGATTTTCATGTCGAGGATCGAATCCACCGACACACCAGCTTTTCCTACATCACCTTCTACGCGCGGATGATCCGAATCGTAGCCGCGGTGGGTGGCCAGGTCGAAGGCAATGGAAAGTCCCTTTTGGCCGGCCGCCAGGTTGCGGCGATAGAAAGCATTGGATTCTTCGGCTGTCGAAAAACCTGCATACTGACGGATAGTCCAGGGTTTCATTACATACATCGTCGCATAAGGCCCCCGCAGATAAGGCGGGATGCCTGCAGCATAATCAAGATGTTCGAGATTACCCAGGTCGGCGTGCGTGTAAACCGGTTTTACCGGAATTTTCTCAGGCGTTTTCCATTCGGCGCTGATGTGATGATCGGCCTCCCACGCTGCGGCATTTTGTGCCGGAACAGGAGATGACTTTATGTTGATATTTTTGAAATTTGGCTTCATGATCTGTTTATTTTAGTCCCAACAGTTTTTGAAATTCTTTGAGTGTTTCAAGCACATTTGATTTAACATGTATGAAGTGCTTCAGCCCTTTGGCTTTAAGCTCTTCCACAGTGTCCTTCGGGTATCCGGCTATCACCACAATGGCCTCTTTGCCTATTCTCTCGTAGATGTCGGGCGCGATTACCGGATAATCTTCGTCGGCAGCACATAGTACCACTATTTCTGGTTTTGCTTTGCGCAATGCCTCAATGCCGCTTTCGATGGTTTTGAAACCATTGTTGTCGATGATTTCGTAACCGGCACATGCAAAAAAGTTGCCTGCAAATTGCGAGCGGGCGCGGCGCATCGAAAGGCTTCCGTAGGTAAACATGAAAACTTTGGGGCGGTGATGTTGGCGGGCGTAAGCATCCGTTTCTGATCGCAACTGCTCAAAAGCCATAGCACCGCGGTAGGGTTTTAATGTTTCCACAATGGCATCGGCGCCACTACAATCGGCAGGTTCCAATCTCTGGCTGTTGATGTCAGGATTGATCATCTCATTATAATTTGGATATTGATTGGTTCCTACCAGTATTTCGCGGCGCGTGGCCACGTCCTGATCGCGCTTTTCGGCGGTAGTTTTTATTTGTTGCTGGATAATTCCTTTGCGGAAAGCCTCAACAAAACCGCTGGCTTCATCAATTTCCAGGAAAAGCTTCCATGCTGCCTCGATGAGCGAATCGGTGAGGTTTTCGATGTAATAGGAGCCGGCGCCGGGATCGACAATTTTATCCAGATACGATTCTTCTTTAAGCACCATCTGCTGATTGCGTGCAATACGTTCGGAGAAATCGGTTGTGTTTTCGAAAATGGCATCATAAGGCAAAACCGTGAGCGAATTGGTGCCGCCGATGATTGCCGACATAGATTCGGTGGTGGTGCGCAGCATATTTACATGGGCATCATAGGTGGTTTTGTTCCACTGCGTATTAACGGAATGAATGTGTGTGCGGGTATATTCAGCATCGGAAGGGCCGTAAGCATTCACCACTTTCGACCACAGCAAACGGAAGGCGCGTATTTTGGCAATTTCCATAAAATAGTTGGCGCCGACAGCAAAGTGAAATTTGATATTCGGGGCAACGGTATCGATAGAGATGCCTTTGCCGGTAAGGCGCGTCAAATATTCGGAACCATAAGCCAGTGCAAAAGCCATCTCCTGAACGATGTTGGAACCGGCATTTTTGAAATGGGTGGCCTGCACAGCCAAAGTACGGAAGTGTGGAGTATGCCGTGTGGCTTTAAGAATATCGGCACAGGTATCAAAATCCTTTTCTTCATTTTCGTACCAGTTTCCGCCCACTATCAGCCGACCGATGGGATCGAAATCCACCGATCCGTGAATAAGCTCCAGGTCGCGGTTGTATTTTTTAACCAGCTCCAGATAATGGCGCACCACAACAGGTGCCTGCACGCCACATACAAAGTTGACTTCAACCACTTGCGCATAAATGTTTTCCATCAACTGCTCTATGTCGTCGATGGAAGGAGCTTTGCGCTGATCCAGCACAAAACCCAGCGAGTCGATGCCGTTCATCAGGATGGTCAACGCTTTTTTATTCGTCTGACGAATATCGCCTACGGGCAAGTCCTGGCGCACAAACCAATTGTTTTGGTCGATACGACCGCTGCGCACGTAAGGGAAATTGCCCGGGAAAACATTGAGATAACTCAGTTTTCCCAGGTCTTCGCGCCGATAATAAGGTTTTACCGGAAAGCCTTCGCGCGTATTCCAGACCAGTTTGCGGGCGTAGTCGGCACCCTTTAGATCCTGCGCTATCACAGCTTCCCATTCGGCAGTACTTACCGGTGGAAATTCTGCGAAAAGCCGATCCTGTTTTGATTCTTCTTTGTGATCATCCATAAAACAGTAGTGTTTTTATTTATTGAATTTCAAGATGATGGATTCTAAAATTCATCGCTATTTACAACGATGCGATGCAAAATTATAATAAAACCCATCTAACGACGCCCACCTTAGGGCATTGTTAAATTTTGGAAATAAAAACCCACGACAATACCTTACAGGATGTTCGATTGACGAATTACGATTGACGAATTACGATTGACGAATTACGATTGACGAATTACGATTGACGAATTACGATTGACGAATTACGATTGACGAATTACGAATTACGAATTACGATTGACGAGTTACGAGTTACGATTGACGAATTACGATTGACGAATTACGATTGACGTGGGAGGAATGATGGATAACAGTGGTTGCGGCGCTGTCGCTGATTTTTATTCGATAATTAGCGCATGACTTTGTTTATCGATAACCTCACCTATTATTATTGCATGCGGATAACCATCCCGGTGTAATGCCTTTACCGCAGCATTAGCTTTCTCTGCTGCCACACACATCAGCAAGCCCCCGGAAGTTTGCGCATCAAAAAACAACATTTTGTGGTTGTAATCGATGGAAGCATCGAAGTGGCACTGGCTGTCGGCAAATTCCTTGTTGCGGAACGCGGCGCCGGGGATCACGCCCATTTCTATCAGATGCAGCACTTCGTCGAGAAGCGGCAATTGTTTCGCATGGAAACGCATCGAAACCTTTGAAGCCTGTGCCATTTTCAGCGCATGGCCTGCCAGCCCGAAGCCGGTGATGTCGGTGGCGGTGCGCACCAGCATTTGCTGCATGATGGCAGCGCCGGCACGGTTGAGCTGCTTCATGCTTTCCACAGCCTGCCGGTAAATGTCTTCATGGACAAGCTGGTTTTTCCAGGCGGAGATGATGATACCTGTGCCCAGCGGTTTGGTAAGAATCAGCACGTCGCCCGGGCGTGCATGGCTGTTGGTAATAATTTTGTCAGGATGGACGAAGCCGGTAACGGCCAGCCCATATTTGGGAATGGCATCGGTGATGGTGTGGCCACCCATCATCACGCCGCCGGCTTCGGCAACTTTGTCGTGGCCGCCACGCAGTATTTCTGCCAGCAGCTCCAGGGGCTGATCTTCCGGAAAGAGCATCAGGTTCATGGCCGTGAGCACTTCGCCGCCCATGGCATATACGTCGCTCAGCGCATTGGCGGCAGCCACCTGACCAAAATCGTAAGCACCGGAACAAACCGGAGGGAAGAAGTCGGTGGTTTGTATCAGCGCGTAGTCGTCGGTGAGTTTATACACGCCGCCGTCGTCGTGGGTTTCGATATCCACGAGCAGGTTGGGATGAACTATTTTGGGTAACCCGGCCAGGGCTTGCGCCAGCCCTTCGGCCGAAAGTTTGGCAGAGCAGCCACCCTGATCTACAAGTTTTAAGAGATCGATATTTTGCATATTAAAAATTTAAAACCTTTCCGGCATCTTTCATCGCTTGAAGGATGTCGAGCATATTGGAAATGCGCCCGACAGCCAGCGCGTCGATCTTTCCGAAATAATCCAGGCAGGTGCCGCACACCAGCATATCCACACCCTTGTTTTGCAGTGCTTTCAGATCGCTGATCACGCGCGAACCATTAGTTACGAGGTGGACGCCAGAATTCATAAAGATAATTTTTTGCGGCAGCGGCTCCATAACTTTTAGGGTGTTTATCATGGCGCCGGCCAGCGCTTCACCCAGTTCGGCAGACCCTTCGCCTATGCGGTCTTTGGCCATCAGCACCACATAGCTTCCATTGTTGTTTTCGGGGGCACACCAGGTTTTTTCGTCCACTTCGGCCAACGATTTTCCATTGGCGTTGATGCGGATTTCTATTTCGTTGCCCGTGGAGGTCTGTTCAAATTCCACGTCATTATCCTTCAAAAATGTGGCTACATTGCGGGCTGACGTAGCATTGTCGAGCAAAATGTGCAGCGGCTCTCCGGATGCTGCTTCGCTTAGCGCCCTTTTGGTTTCGATAAGTGGCATGGGGCAGGCTTTGCCTTTTACATCTATTATTTGCATTGTGTAATATTTTCTTTTATAAATTGCGAATTCTTTTTAGAAACGCAAGCAGTGTAACAACATTGGAAGCGGGTTGTTTTTCTTTTTATTTGGAAAATGCGCAGCAGGTTACACTTCAAATGTATCCGCTCACCGGCGTAATGATTTATAAGACACTGGTTTCGGTTTACGAAAGAGGCAGCAAACAAATAACAGTTGATATTTCACATCTGCGTCAGGGAATTTATTTGCTCCAGCTTAGGCCGGCTAATGGAATAACATAACAGGCGCGCGTGGTGGTGCGGTAAAAACCCTGGCAGGGCTTCGAGGAACGCTTCGCTGTTCGACCCCTGCCGAAACTCTGTCAGGGTTTAGAAAAGCGCCTGGCTGTTCGAGAAAAATTAGAAAATCAATCATGTTAGGAAATGTTTGTAATTTCACCACTCAATTTTTTAATCATTCATTAACAATAACACTTTATGAAAAAGTCTTTATTCATTTTTGTTCTCATGGTTTTTGCAGCCCCGCTTCTGTGGGCGCAATATTCTTCTAATCCCGCCGTAAACCTTCGTTTGAGCACTGCTGCCGGCGAGCAGGCGCTGCCCAAGACGGCTGTGTGCCCCGACGGCAGCATGTACATTTCCTGGTTTTCGTCGGAGGATGGTAATTATAATGTGCGCTTACAGCGTCTCGATGCCAGCGGAAACCCATTGTTTGCCCCGGGCGGCTTGCTGGTAAGCGACCAGCCGCAAATGACCTGGCTTACCGATTATTCGCTTACTGCCGATCAGGCAGGCTATGCGATTGTGACTTTTCAGGACATCCGTAATACCAATAACAACGTGGTGGCTTACCGCGTGTCGCCTGCTGGCGAAATGATGTGGGGCGACGATGGCCTGATGCTTTCTAACAGCGACGCATTCGATGTAAACCCACAGGTGTGCGCCACCGAAGCGGGCAATTTGATATTTGCCTGGCCCAGCCAGGGTACAGCCAATGTAGTAAGGATGCAAAAAGTTTCGCCGTCGGGCGATTTGCTCTGGGGGGCTAATGGCATCACGCTAACGGCTACAGGCATATCTTATACCTTCCCGTTTTTGCATCCTGCCGGCGGCGACCATGCATTCCTGATCTGGCACAAAGAAACCGGACCCTTCTGGGCACCCAACCGCGGACTATACGTACAGAAACTCGACACCGACGGTACTTTTATGTGGCCTGCTGATTTGGAAGTTTTCCCTCCGGTAGGATCCGGCGCCGTTATCACCCTCGATTTTTGTCCGGATGATGCCGGTGGAATTGTTTTCACAAAATATGGCAACGACGTGGGGACACATTTCAACTGCTGGGTGCAGCACATGACGGCTGCCGGCGCACTTACCATGCCCGTCAATACGTATGTTTCTACTTCGATGGACAGACTGCACATGTACCCCTCTCCGGCTTTTTTGCCACAGACGCAGGAAGTTATCGTCTATTTCAGCGAGCAGGACCTTAACCAAAACCAGCGTGGGCTGTATGCCCAAAAATTTGATCTGCAGGGCACTCGCCAATGGACCGATAATGGAAAGATGCTGCTTCCACTTTCTAACAACGACTATTCGCTGCCCATGGCATCCGGCTATCAGGATAAAGCACTATGCGTATATGGTGCTGCCGTTTTTGGAAATTCTATTGACGAGAAAGTGCAGGCAGTGATGCTCGACAGCGATGGTACGTATGTATGGACGGATCAGTTTATTGATATGAGTACGGTACAAAGTGGTAAAATCCACGCTGCGCTTTCTACGTTTCATCAAAACCAATGGGTGGCTGTGTGGGAAGAAGACCGGAGCGGCAACACCGATATTTACGCCCAAAATATCCATCCCGACGGATCGCTCGGAATTGTGGGTGCGATGGGAAAAATTCAGGGCTTTGTGCGCGACGCCACCACAAATATTGCCATTACCGAAGCTACCATCACCGCTTTGAATGCCGACGACGAAACCCTCACCACTGCCACTCCTTTTGGCGCACATTACAGCATGATGCTCACGGCTGCAACGTATGATCTTTCATGCCAGGCCGATGGCTATCTTACCATGACCGTGGAAAATTGGTTGGTGGAAGAGGGGATGAATACCAATTACGACTTTTATCTGCAACCAGCTACCGAAATTACAGGCATGCGTTCGGATATTAAAACAAAAATACAATGGTTCCCCAATCCTTTCGATAATATGCTAATTTTGCAGGTGCCTGATGATATAGTAGGAAGTTGTTCTGTGGTCGTTAGCGATGCTTTTGGTCGCAAGGTTTATGCAACCGAAGTTGACGATGCATCAGGTGTGCACATGATTGACACGAAAGATTTTAGCTCAGGATTTTATTTTTATACGATAAAAACACAACTACAAACAAATCAAGGATTACTCATTAAAAACTAACTAAAAATGAAAAAGAATTATTGGATTATTACGGTTCTGCTGATGGGTCTTGTACCCTTTGCTGTGGCGCAAAATCATCGGCTTCAAAAAACTCTGACTGATCCGGAAACGGGTCGAAGTATCGAAACCTCCTCTACTACGGTTCCTCCCGGGATGCCTGGCGGTGAACTTATGGATGATGCCACCATGGCACCGGAAGTAAACTGGCAATTTACTGACCCTGCAGCCATCGGCTCGCGCATTATTGTAGATGATGCGCAGGGATTTACTTTCAACTCGTGGTGGCTCAACAACGAACGCGTGTCGTTGTGGGACGATGCCGCCGTGCCTTTGTGGGAATCGCCGGTTCCTACCGAATGGGAATACCCCATCGACATGACCTCCGATGGCATGTTTGTCTGCTATGCTTTCGACAGTGCTGTGCGTATATACAACACCGGCACCCAGGCGCTGGTGTGGGAGCATATAGCGGCCGGATTGGTTGTGGCTACCTTTCTGAGTGAAGATGGAACCATGCTTTATGTGGTGGAAAACGAAGGGCAGGCCAAGTGTTCCGCAGCGGCTTACGAAGTGGGTAATGACACTCCTTTGTGGCAAACACCTTTTATCAACGCCGCTACTACTGCCGCCGCTTCCGGCGATCGCTCCAGATTGGCCGTATGTCAGTACACAGGGTCTAACAAACTGTGGGTAATCGATACGGAAACCGGCGAAGTAATTTTTGATGCAGGTTACAAAAACCAAAATCCGCCTTCGTTTAGTTATGATGGCAATATCCTCCTCAACGGCGATTACAGCGGCTATGCTTATTTATATAAATATCAGGAAAGCCTGAACACTTACGAGGAGCAATGGTATTTTAAAGTTGGCGGTGGCGGAAGTTCGGCGTGGGTGGTAGGCATGGGTGTTTCGGCCGACGGCACTATGGCAGCCATTGGCACACTGGTGTTTTTGTCGGGAGGTTACGATGGTGAGATTTATCTCTTCGATACCTATTCACCAGTTCCGCGTTGGGTATTTGGCAACTGCGGCGATCAAATTTCACAAGTAAGTCTTTCCGACGATGGCTCTATGCTGGCTGCTGCGGGATGGGGTCCACTCGATCATTCCAAGCCCGATGCTTATTTCTTCCGAAGAGAATCCAACGTGCCTGTTTTTACACTTACCACACCCGGCTCCTTCAATGCTGTGGACATGAGCGGCGATGGCATGATGTGCAGCGCAACCGGCAAGGCAGTGCATGCCCGCGAATTTGGCAGCGGTGGTTTGCTTTACAACGTCAACACCAATCCTGGCGGTGGTTCCCTTACGGGAAATGTAAATGAGGATTTTGTTAAAATAGAAATCCTGGGTATCGACGATTATTACGCCTACAGCGCCGGCGGAAGTTATCTCGTCAAATTTATTCCGGCCGGGACCTATACTGTGCAGGCTTCCAAAGTGGGATATTATCCCGTAACCGTCGAGAATGTATTGATTGCCGAAGGAGGCCAGGCCAGCCTTGACTTTACGCTGGAGGCCACCGGTGAACCACCTTTTGATTTGATGGCTACCCAGGGTGCCGTGCTTTCTGTTGATCTTGCCTGGAATTACGCTGATCCCGCCGCAACTCAAGGTTTTAATATTTATCGCAAAACCATCGAATTGGCGCAGTTTCCTGAGGAACCCATTGCTACCGTTGGCAACAACATATTAGAATATTCTGATGCCGACGTGCTCCCGCTCACCACATATTACTATGCCGTTACGGCCAAGCTTTCAGACGATGTGCAGTCGCCTTACTCTGAAGTGGCTCAAGGCTATACCGCCAGCGGATTTGTAATTAATAATATCGCGGTTTATGCTGCTTCTACGCCTGTAATTGATGGAACGATATCAGAAGGCGAATGGGACGATGCTTTTATGATGGATGGCTCCGATTTCCTGGGCATTTACGACAACATGCCCAATCCGGTGGGAAGTGTAATGATGTATTATAAAATGAACGAGGCGATGACCGAGCTATACATTGCCTGCATCAATTACAACGACGTTGTTCTGGAAGATCACGATGAGGTAGCTTTGTACATTGATGATAACATGGACAGAGCCTATCCTGCTCCGGGCGACAATTCCGAAGGAAATTACTGGGCTGTTTATTACGCCGCCGGAAATCAGATGCGCTACCGCCCAATATACAACACAGGAGGTGTGGGCGAAGTGGTAATGCTCGAAAACCCGCAGGTAGAAGTCTCGGCAGCTACCGGAGTAGTGGTGTATGAGTTTATGATCCCCATAGGCGACGATGCCGACTGGAAGATCAATCCCAACCAAGACAACCAGAGCGGGATTTTCATTTTCGTCCTCGACGATCCCTCCAACTTCGATGGCTTTTGGCCTTGCCAAAACATGCAGATTTTCGAGCCTGCCGGCTATGGCACCATCACTTTCGATGCGGAAGATTTGGTACCGGAGCCTCCTCAAAATGGCAGCATTTGGTGGGATGGCGTCGAAACGCCCATCACCATCCTGCTCTCGTGGGATTATCCTGAAATGAACGACTTCGACCACTTTAATGTATATATGAACCACGATGGCAACACCGAGCTGGTAGCCGAAACCATCGGTTCGCAGTTGGTTTACATTACCGACAACAGCAACTATGCTACGTTTACGGTTACCACGGTTGATTTTGCCCAGAACGAATCGGCAGAGTCGGTGCCACTGATCTTCGACATCACCATCGGAATAAGCAAACCGGCGCCCGAACTGGCAGCACAGATTTATCCCAATCCATCGTCGGGGCAGGTAACCATTGCTTTTGCAACGGCTGCTGCCACACGATGCACCGTAGAAGTTCTATCTACCGAAGGAAAACTTATGGACGTGGTTTTTGATGGGATGATGGAAGCCGGACAACAACAGATACAATGGCAACCACACCATATTGCAGTTGGCGTTTATCTCATGCGCATCCGCACCGGCGACAGCACCATTATCCGAAAAATACTGATGATGCCGTAGTTGTTAAAACCCAATTAAGCAAATTCCAACCGTCGGTAGCCGGTGTAAACAATGACAAATAAATTTCAAAAACCAATTTTCAAATTTCTATTCCACTCTGAATTATTGAAATGTACTTGTGATTTGTTTCTTTGATTTTTGGAATTTGTTACTGAAAGTACCGAAATTATAAAAGAAAAACCCCGCCACACGACGGGGTTTTTCTTTGATGGTTCCTAAAACCTTAGTAGAGCATGTGATCCAATAATAATTATCCAACCTTATTACCTTATTGTCCGTATTTAATAAGGTAATAAGGTTGCTACGAGATATTGCATTTTTCTACTAAGGTTAATTGATTAAAAATAAGGTTTTTATTCCTTCGCATCACACCATGCGCAGGAAATTAATCTCATCGGGAGTAAGATGCCTCCAGCGGCCACGGGGCAGGTCTTTCTTGGTGAGGCCGGCGAAGAACACACGGTCGAGCTTGTTAACGCTATATCCCAGCGATTCGAAGATACGACGCACAATTCGGTTTTTGCCGGAATGCAGTTCAATGCCGATTTCTTTTTTGTCTTTGCCGTCGCCCACATAAGAAACGGCGTCGGGCTTGATGAGTCCGTCGTCGAGTTGGATGCCGTTGGCAATAGCCTCCAGATCGGAGGGGCGCACCGGCTGGTCGGTTTGCACGTGGTAAATCTTGCGCACCCGGCTGGCAGGATGGGTTAGTTTTTTGGCCAAATCGCCATCGTTGGTAAAGAGCAGTAGCCCCAGGGTGTTGCGGTCTAAACGCCCGACCGGGTAAATGCGTTCCTTACAGGCATTTTCTACGAGCATCATTACGGTGCGGCGGTCGGCGGGATCGTCGGTGGTGGTGATATAGCCTTTGGGTTTGTTGAGCAGCACGTAACGGTGCTTTTCGGAAGTCAGCGTATCGCCGCCTATTTGTACTTTGTCGGTAGGATTAACCTTCGAGCCAAGCACGCTCACCACCACGCCATTTACCTGCACGGCGCCACTCACGATGAGGTTGTCGGCTTCGCGGCGTGAGCAAATGCCGGCGTTGGCAATGTATTTATTCAGGCGGATGGAGCCCCCATCTTTCACATATTCGCTGACTTTGCGTGTGCGGCGCCGACCTCTGTCAGCGGGAGCTTTGCTGTGGGGTGCCTTTTTGCTTTGTTCTTCATCACGAAAACGATCGCCGATAAGGCGGGCGGTTTTTGCTGATTTGGATGGACGTCCTGGTTTTGCGGGTTTTCCTGGTTTGGCCGGAGTAGATTTCTTTTTTATAAATTTTGAGAAATCACCCGGTTTTTTTCTTTCGCCCCTTATTCGGGGTTTATCTTTGTCTGCCATAATAATTGAAGAGAATATTGATCGGCAAAATTAATAAAACTAATCAACTCTGATAAACGTGTAAGAATCAGTTGACCAACAGATTACACCCTCGTACGTCGGCATGGTCGAAGCGGCCAAGCACTTCAAAGGAGCCGTCGGACTGCATTTTGCCCAGATCGCGTGTGGCAATAAAACAGCACGAATGCTGATTTGCAAGATCAATTACATTAATTCCGCCGGTTTTTCCTGTAGCGGCTATCGACAGCGGATCGTTCACCTCACGAATCCTGATTTTCATCCACGGCGGCGTTTCAAAAATCCCACCACCCGCCGACCAGGCTTGCGAAAAGAGTTCGGTCATGCCATACTCCGAGTGGATGCTCTCGACGCCAAAACCCTGTGTAAGCTGTCGGTGCAGTTCCTCCCGCACCAATTCCGGGCGGCGGCCTTTCATGCCTCCGGTTTCTACTACGATGGGTTTGGTGTGCTTCACATCATATTTTTCGATAAGATCGAGCAAGGCATAGGTTACGCCTATCAGCATCATCGGTTGGCCGGCGCGGTGTAGCGTATCGAGCTTTTTGGCCAAAGCCTGATAATTATCAAGATAAAATCCGCTTTCCTTCGTCCCCGTTTTTTCGATAAGCCTGCTGACCATGTAAACCAGCGACGAATGCTGTTGCTGAAGGTAAGATGGCAAAAGCGCCAGAATGGTATAACTTTCCACTTCTCCGTAAAACCGCTCAAAACTAAGCAGGAAGGATTGCTCGTAAAGGGTAAGATCGCGAAAATAGTGCCGGCTGGTAGCAGCCTGCGTGGTACCACTGCTTTCAAAATATCCGGCGGGAGTGTAGTTGCCGGTGAGGATGCGGTGTGTTTTAAAAAATTCGATAGGTAAAAATGGAATCTGTTCCACACTATTTACCCGGCTGGAGTCCACCTTAAGATGATCTACAAACGACCGGTAAATGTCGTTGCCATCGTATTGATAGCGAAATATTTTTAGCGCCAGCTCGTTGAAGCTATTGTCGTCTTTAATATCGAAAACTTGCTGAAGAAATAGAGATTTCATTTGGAATGACGATTAACAATTAACGATTAACAAATAACAATTAACATTTTTCTATTAAGTCAATACGATTACAAAGTTGAAAACGTCTGTAAAAATACTATTGTTGCTCGTAGCAACAGGCATAGTGGTTGGCTCCTGCATGAAGAAGGAATCTTATCCGATTATTCCCGCCATCGAATATGCAGGTTTTACCACATTGGTTCATCCGGCGGGT
Source organism: Clostridia bacterium (assembly GCA_009928785.1). Classification (GTDB taxonomy): domain Bacteria; phylum Bacteroidota; class Bacteroidia; order Bacteroidales; family 4484-276; genus SABY01. The sequence continues at coordinate 39,485 of SABY01000015.1, forward strand.
TTTGATACCCTGGGCATCCTGCGCATCACCTATACCGACGGCGACGGCGACCTGGGCATTTCGCAATACGACACTACCGCGTACAATTTTTTTGTGGCTTATTACATAATGAAAGAGGGCGTGCTGGTGCCGGGAACCGTTTACAACAACATCACCGGGAAATTCGACACCATCCATTTTAATAACCGTTTTGGCCCGCTCACCCCCGATGATTACAACGGCTGGATTAAGGGTGAGATAGAAGATACCATCAATCCGCTTTACGACCCGCGTTCCACAGCGGCTTTCGACACCATACAATTCAGGGTGCACATGATCGATCGCGCCGGCCATCGCAGCGACACGGTGATTACACCACTCATTGTGGTGCGCAATCCGTAGGAAAGAAAGATTCGTAAAGTCGTTGGTCTTCGGAACAAAGTTTTAAATCGCAAAGTTCCAAATCACAAATAAATTCCAAAAAAGAAAAACTTAAAAATCAATGACTTTTTTTTATTTGGATTTTAATGTCGGATTTTTTGGGATTTGTTTTATCGACTTTTGGGATTTTACCCTTCCCCCATCAAAAGTTTTAGTTTAAAGGCAAGCAATAACCAGCGTGGTTGTGTACTTTTGCAGCGCCGTATTTTTAATAGCCCGATAGTAAAATGGTTCAGAAGAAAATATTTGAAAACCGAAAATTTGTCGTCTCTGCAATTATCATTGCTACGGGGCTGATTTTTGTTTTGCGGCTATTTTACGTCCAGCTCATCGACGACAAGTACGTGCTCTCGGCCACCAACAATGTGCTGCGTTACGAGGTGCAATATCCTGCACGGGGATTGGTTTTCGACCGCAACGGCGAACTACTGGTGTTCAACGAAGCTGCCTACGACCTGATGGTGGTGCCGCGTTTGGTTGATAAACCCGATACGGCCGAATTTTGCCGCCTGCTCGATCTTTCGCGCGAGGAGTTTCGGAAACGCCTGCACAAAGCGCGTAGCTACAGCATGCACAAGCCAAGCATTTTTGTGGAGCAGGTGAGCAAAGAACAATATGGTTTTATAGAGGAGCGACTGTATAAATACCCGGGCTTTTTTGTCCAGTCGCGTACTTTGCGCAAATATCCCCGACCCTCGGCAGGCCACACATTGGGATACATTGGCGAGGTTAGCCCTGCCGAAATCGAAGCCAATCCTTATTACAAATCTGCCGACTACATCGGCAAAAGCGGCATCGAGAAATTTTACGAAAATACGCTGCGTGGTAAAAAAGGTTTGCGCATTTCGATGGTGGACGTTTTCAACCGCGTGAAAGGCCGCTACATGGAAGGCCGCTATGATTCTGCTGCCATTGCCGGCAACGATCTTTACATTACCATCGATGCCAATCTTCAGGCGTATGGCGAACTGCTCATGGCCAACAAAAAAGGAAGTATTGTGGCCATCGAACCTGCCACCGGCGACATCCTGGCTTTGGTTTCAAGCCCATCGTATGATCCCAATTTGCTCATCGGAAGGGTGCGCAGCAAAAATTATAATCTACTCTCCAACGATACGCTGATTCCACTTTTCAACAGAGCCTTGCTGGCGATGTATTCGCCCGGCAGCACCTTTAAATTGGTGGATGCACTCATCGGTCAGCAGGAAGGGGTGATAAATCCTTCGACGGCATACCCATGCGCGGGATTGGGTGCGGTGCCCATCAAATGCAGCCACAACCACTACTCGCCGCTGCAGTTGGTCGAATCCATCGAACAATCGTGCAATCCCTATTACTGGAATGTTTTTAAAGCAATCATCGACAATCCTGCCTATGGCTCTACGCGCCGGGCTTACGAAAAATGGAGGCAGTATTTGCTCAGTTTTAACTTGGGGAAAACATTCGATACCGACCTGCTGGTCGAACGCAGTGGCAACGTACCCGAACCCGAATATTACGATAAGTATTTTGGTAAAAATGTGTGGCGCAGCATGACTATCCGGTCGCTTTCCATCGGGCAGGGCGAGCTGCTGGTGACGCCGCTACAACTTGCCAACATTGCCGCTATGATTTCCAACCGTGGGTTTTATTATGATCCACACATTGGTAAAGCCACTGTAAAAAATGGTGTAAATACCCCCATCGAATTTACGCGTCACACCACCATGGTTGAACCACGATATTTCGACCCGGTGGTAGAAGGAATGCGCCGCGTCTTTGCGGGTAGCCACGGCACGGCTCGTTATTACGCCAACGATAGCATTACCATGGGTGGAAAAACGGGAACTGTGCAGAATCCGCATGGCGAAAACCACAGCATCTTTATTGCCTTTGCGCCCATCGATAATCCCAAAATCGCCATTGCAGTGGTGGTCGAAAACGCTGGCTACGGCTCCACATATGCAGCGCCCATTGCTACGCTGATGATGCTGAAATATATTTTGGGCGATTTTGATGCGCCCTGGTTTGAACAACGGATGCTCGAAACTAATTTAATAGACTAACCCATGAGCTCGCGCACCAACATATTTGGCAATATCGACTGGTGGTTGGTCGTGCTTTATTTGGTGATGGTTTTGCTGGGATGGGTCAACATCTATGCGGCCATTTACGACGAGGAACACAGCTCCATTCTCGACCTCACCCAACGCTATGGCAAACAGATGATCTTCATCGGCAGTTCGCTGCTGCTGGCGCTCATCATCCTGCTCACCGACGCAAAGTTTTTCTCCACCTTCTCCATGATTATTTATTTGGTAACGATAGCTGCGCTGGTGGCCGTACTAATATTGGGAAAAGAAATTGCCGGCAGCAGATCGTGGTTTCAGGTGGGTAGTTTTTCGCTGCAGCCAGCCGAGTTTGCCAAATTTGCTACCAGTCTGGCTGTGGCCAATTATCTGGGCGGGACCAACATCAACTTTCGCAAATTCACTTCCGTATTTAAGGCTTTCCTCATTCTGGCCATTCCGGCAGGACTTATCTTCCTGCAAAACGACACGGGTTCGGCGCTTGTGTATTCGGCATTCATCTTCGTTTTCTACCGCGAAGGCATGACCGGCAATGTGCTCATCATAGCATTGGCTGTAATTGTTTTATTTCTAATGGCATTGCTTATCGATAAACTGGTGATAATAGCGGGCTTGTTGGTGGTAGCAATGTTGCTGCTGTTGATAATGCGACGTACCCTCCGAAGCGTAGCTATTCTCATCACCTTTTTGGTGCTGGCATCAGGTTTTGTCTATTCGGTAGATTATGCTTTCGCAAATATGCTGGAACCACATCACCGCACGCGCATCAACGTACTACTGGGAAAAGAAAGCGATCTTAAAGGCGCCGGCTACAACGTTAATCAGTCGCTTATCGCAATAGGATCGGGAGGCATCGCAGGCAAGGGTTTCCTAAACGGCACACAGACAAAATTCAATTTCGTGCCCGAACAAAGCACCGACTTCATCTTTTGCACCGTGGGCGAAGAGTGGGGATTTATTGGCAGCACGCTGGTGGTGGCACTGTTTGTATTGCTCATTTTGCGCATCATTCAGCATTCCGAACGGCAACGCTCAGCATTTGGCCGAATATATGGCTATGGCGTGGCCTCTATCCTGTTTTTTCATTTTGCCGTCAACATTGCCATGACGCTTGGCCTCTTCCCGGTTATTGGCATACCATTGCCCTTTTTCAGCTACGGCGGCTCCTCGCTGTGGGCTTTCACCATCCTGCTTTTCATTTTTATAAAACTCGATGCCAACCGGCTGAATATCCTATAACTAAAAGAAGCCACACAACCCACGCTCCCACAAGGGCAGGAAACCAGCGCGGTGCCCTCGCAGGGCTTCAAGGGCTTCAGCGCCTCCCCGAACACTTTTTGCCTACGCTTGTTACTTGCTGACAAAACAAACAGGTTTTGCCTTTTTAAAAAGGCATTCATTTTATAAAATTAAATCATGAATAGTTTCACGTATTACAATCCCACAAAGATCATTTTTGGTGAAAACACCATCCGAAAAATCGCACAGGAAATCCCGCAAGATGCTCTAGTGCTAATGACTTATGGCGGCGGCTCGATAAAACAAAATGGCGCCTACGACCAGGCGAAACAAGCATTGAAAAACTTTAAAGTTCTCGAATTTGGTGGCATCGAAGCCAATCCACAATTCAGCACGCTGATGAAAGCTGTAGCCATGTGCCGCGAAAATCAGGTCGATTTTCTGCTGGCAGTAGGCGGCGGTTCGGTGCTTGATGGCACCAAATTTATTGCTGCTGCGGTTCCTTTTGAAGGCGAGCCCTGGGATATTCTGGCCAAAGGCGCGCGGGTGAAAAAGGCATTGCCTTTTGGCGCCGTGCTTACTTTGCCCGCCACCGGCAGCGAGATGAATGCTTTTGCAGTGGTGTCGCGCAAGGAAATTGGCAAGAAACTTTCGTTTGGTGCGCCACCGATTACTTTTCCGCGTTTCTCGGTGCTCGATCCCGACTTTACGCGCACACTTTCGGCACGGCAGCGCGGCAATGGCGTGACGGATGCTTTTATTCATGTCACCGAACAATACCTCACCTACCCGCAGGATGCTGCCGTGCAGGATCGCATGGCCGAAGCTGTGCTGAAAGTGCTCATCGACGAAGGTCCTAAATATGTGAAAGACGCGGGCGACAAAACGGCTGCCGCAAATATTGTGTGGGCTGCTACCATGGCGCTCAACGGATTGGTAGCCGTGGGCGTAGTTACCGATTGGGCAACCCACAGCATAGGGCACGAGCTAACCGTGCTGCACAACATCGACCATGCAAGAACCCTTGCGGTGGTGTGGCCGGGGATGATGAAGGTGATGAAACAGGAAAAACACAGCAAACTGATTCAGTTTGCCCAACGTGTGTGGAATACTCAGGCGGGTACTGATGAAGAACAGATAGCAGAAGGCATCCGCCGCACCGAAGAATTTTTTAATTCGCTGAAAGTTCCTACAAGGCTCTCGGATTACGACCTGGGCGAAGATACCATCGACAAGATCATCGAAAACCTGAAGGATAACGGCTATACAGCTCTGGGAGAACAAAAAAAGGTGACGCCCGAAAAGGTGCGCAGTATTCTCAGCGACCGCCTGTAGAGATATTACCTGATAAGGCGGTAAATGCTACCCGGCAGCGCCCGCACCATTCCCTGAAATTCGAGTGTGAGCAGCGTGCTGCTTACTTTACTTACGGGCAGCTTCAAAGCCAGGCATATTTCGTCGAGCGCCAAATTATCGGCGCTGCGCAGCATGTTGATAATACTTTCTTCGAGCGGAGTAAGCTCTACAAAAAGTTGGCGTTGTATGCCGGATTGCATCTCTTCTTTTCGTTGCCAACCCATAATATAGGCGACATCGTCGGCAGATTGTAAAAGTGCAGCCTTGTTGATTTTTATTAATTTGTTGCAGCCTTCCGAAAACTCATCGCCAATACGTCCCGGTACGCTGAATACGTCGCGGTTATAATTGTTGGCAATTTCGGCTGTAATCAATGCCCCGCCAGAGCGGGCAGCTTCTACCACGATCACTGCATCCGCCATTCCGGCAATGATGCGGTTGCGCTTTGGGAAGTTTTCGCGATCGGGAAGGCTCTGGCTTAAAAACTCGGTGATGAGCGCGCCGTGATCACAAATTTTTTCGGATAATGGTTTGTTGAGGTAAGGATAAATCCTGTCGAGGCCGTGCCCCAGCACCGCGGCAGTATGCAGCCCGTAATCCAGGGCAGCTTTGTGCGCGCAGGTGTCGATGCCATAAGCCAGCCCGCTTACCACCAAAACATTATAGGCCGCAAGTCCTTCGATGATTTTATTGCAGATTTCTTTGCCATACTCCGTAGCCTGGCGCGTGCCGACGATGCTTACTACTTTGGCGGTATTAAGGTCGGTGTGGCCTTTTTGATACAACATGATGGGGCTGTCGTCGCAATTTTTCAGGCGCGCCGGATATTGTTTGTCGAGATAAAACAGCGGCAGGATATTGTTCTTTTCGATAAACTCAACTTCTTCTTTGGCGCGCACCAGCACATTATGCGAAAGGACAGCATCGACCAGCCGGCTGCCGATGCCGGGAATTTTTTCGAGCGCATCGCGGCTTTCCTTAAAAACTGCTTCAGCACCACCGCAGTAGGCGATGAGCTTTTTTCCAAGCACATCACCAATACCAGGCAGCAGCGTTATTCCTATTTGATATGCTAACATTTTTAAAAAAAATTGAAAGCCTAAAAATATAGATTTTTTGGCACCAGCCAAATGGTTTGTTTGTTCGTAATTATTTAGATGCTTTTGATCAGCTTTGATAAAAATGGGTATTTGCTAAGACCCCCTCTGGCTCCCTCCCGCCTGAAGCGAGACAGGCTCTGAAGGGGGCTACGGTGTAAACACATTTTATCCGGTGCATCTAAGCTTTTCACTTGCACAAAGACCTCATCCGCCAGCCCCTTTTCCTGCAGGAGAAGAGGAGCGCCGGCGCACTGGCCGCTGCTGCGGGTAGCGTGGTTGGTCTCCCTTTCCGCCAACCGTCGGAGCATGCCTGTCCCGATAATCAGGAGGGAGGCATGGGGTCATGATGATTTGATTCAGTTCCAACACCTAAAGAATTACGCTTTGCCAATAGCGCATTATGACAGACACGATACGTCGGGATAAATTATCTTTGCCAAAATTTTTTAAAGCAAAAAGAAATGCTGTTACAATACATTGTTTGGAACGTAAGTCCTGAAATCTTTCCCGGAACCGTAATTCCTGTGCGCTGGTATGGAGTTTTATTTGCCGCAGCATTCTTTTTTGGTTATCTGGTGATGTTGCGCATTTTTAAGCACGAGAAGCTGCCGGTGAGCCTGCTCGACAAGCTCTCGATGTATATGCTTATCGCAACGGTGATAGGCGCCAGGTTGGGGCACATTATTTTTTATGAATTGGATTATTACCTGACCTACCCTGTCGAAATTTTAAAAGTCTGGAATGGAGGACTGGCTTCACATGGCGCTGCCATTGGCATCCTGGTGGGCTTGTGGCTCTTTACGCGTAAAACCAAAAAGACCTATTTCTGGGTTATCGACCGCATAGTGATTGTGGTAGCGTTGGGTGGTGTTTTTATCCGGTTAGGCAACCTGATGAACTCTGAGATTTTCGGAGACATCACCAACGTGCCCTGGGCTTTTATTTTTACCCATTATGATGATGAACCGCGCCATCCCACCCAACTTTACGAAGCGTTGAGCTATCTGGCCATTTTCGGTTTGTTGTATTGGATATACTGGCGTAATGATGGGAAACCCAGACCGGGATTCATTTTCGGCTTATTTTTGATATTGCTTTTCTCGGCGCGTTTTCTCATCGAGTTTGTAAAAGTGCCCCAGGTAGCTTTCGAAACTACCATGACGCTCAACATGGGCCAATGGCTCAGCCTGCCATTTATTGCTGTAGGATTGGTAATTGTGCTGATGAAAAAAAGAGAATGATGAGTCCAGTCTAAAAAGCCATAAGACTCCTAAATCCGCTTAAGGGGACTTTTCCAAACTTCTGATTTTTAATCCTTTTTACCCCAGTCCCGAAAGGGAGAAGTACTAAAAATCAGAAGTTTTTGAGTTTTTATACTAAACTCAATGATTCTTTCTCGAAGCTTCAGGAGGAAGTGAAGAATCTAACCTGAATAATTCATCACTTGTAGTAATAGAACGCTGATCCGTCAGTTGCCGGACAGGTGACACAGATACACCGGATTTGCACTGCCTGCCCCGCCTTATGCGGGGGATTTTTGTCTTTAACTGTGTAAATCTGCAAAATTCGCGTTATCCGTGTTCTATAAAAATTTGTGAATAAAGCACGCTAAAACCATCTGTATTCATTTAACCGAACAGTAGTAATTTAAAATGTAGCTTCCCGTAAAATCATTTCCTTTGTTCGTCCGTTAATTCAACATCCTTTTAAAAGCAGTTTTTCAGAGAAAGAGATTATGGCTAAAAAAACACCTGGAAATCAAACGTCCGAAAAGAAAACCCGCTCGCGTCGCAAGCAAACCGAAACCTCTGATCCCGTCAGCGACGAACAACAGGAGCAGGTTATCCAATTGCCTTCCCATCCGGTAAAAAAAACAACCCTCAAAGCGAAGGAGGCTGCAGAAGAAAAACCAAAAAAACTCACTGGCGCAAATCGCACTACCCCATCTACAAAGCGTCGTAGGGTAAACGCGCAAAAACTGGCGGGTCTTCCGGTTGTCGAAAAAAAAATAGCACCCGATACTCCTCCGTTCAAAGCCCGCCTGGTAAATCCTACCATCGAGCCAAAGAAAAAACCATCGGTTTCAGCAAAACAAAAAGGTGAGAAAAAAATCTTTGTGCTCGACACTTCGGTGATTCTTTACAATCACAATTCCATCAACAGCTTCGAGGACAACGACATTGCCATCCCTATAACCGTGCTCGAAGAGTTGGATCAGTTTAAAAAAGGCAACGACACCATCAACTTTGAGGCGCGGGAGTTTATCCGCATCATGGACCGGCTCTCCGACAACACTTCGCTAAGCAACTGGATACCACTCGACAATGGCAACAAAGGCAGGTTTAAAGTGGTAATGAACGACCAGGACTCCGCAGCCCTCGACGCCGAAAAAATATTTGGCGAGCGCAAAGGCGACCACCGCATTCTGAATGCCGCCTTACAGCTCAAGCAGCAATATCCCGATCGCAGAGTGGTCATGGTGACCAAAGATGTGAATCTACGCATCAAAGCCAAAGCCCTCAATTTGCCCGCCGAAGATTTTATGACCGGCAAAATAGAAAATGTAGATTCGCTTTATTCCGGCATCTCGCGGTACGAAAATGTGGACCCGCGCGGCATCAGCCGGCTATACAGCGAGGGCTTGTGCGAATACACCGACCTGGGCATCGAGATGCCGGCTCCCAACCAATATCTGATATTGCAATCGAACGGCGCCTCGGCATTGGGCTGGTACAACACGCGCAACCAACTCGTGGAGCGCCTCGATAAACATCAAATTTCCAAGATTACACCGCGCAATGCCGAGCAGGTTTTTGCGCTGCATGCCGTTACCAATCCCTACATCAAGCTGGTGACACTGCAAGGCGTGGCCGGTACCGGCAAAACGCTGGTGGCACTTGCAGGTGCCTGGAACCAGCGCCGCAACTACAAACAGATATATCTTGCCCGCCCCATCGTGCCGTTGAGCAACAAAGACATCGGCTTTTTGCCCGGCGACTTTAAGTCGAAGATCGATCCCTACATGCAGCCGCTGTACGATAATCTGAAATTTATCCAAAACCAATACGGCGAGCACGACAAGGAGTTTCAGAATATTACCGGTGCCATCGAAAGCGAGAAACTCGTAATCCAGGCGCTGGCCTACATCCGCGGGCGCAGCATCTCCAACGTATTTTTTATCGTGGACGAAGCGCAGAATTTGACGCCCCATGAAGTGAAAACCATCATCACGCGCGCCGGCGAGGGAACCAAGATAGTTTTTACCGGCGATATTTACCAAATCGACACGCCCTACCTCGACGCACAGAGCAACGGACTTTCCTATCTTATCGACCGCATCAAACACCACGACCTGCATGCCCACGTGCGCCTGGAAAAAGGCGAGCGCTCCGACCTGGCAAATCTGGCCAATGAATTATTATAATTATGAAAAAACTATTATTTCTGATTTTCCCTGTTATCCTGGTATTTCTGGCCGTTGCCTGCAACAACTCAGGCAATCGATCCGATGATAAAAAGCGTGCCGACACTGCGACCACACCACCGGCTGATACAGTAGGGATGGAGATAAGCGAAACCATCGCTCCTGATAATACTGTGGCACCGGCCGCTCTGGCGAAAAAAGCCCCGACAGCTTCTTTCGAATATTTTGTTCCAAAAGCCACTGCACCAGCGGCGGGCTGGCCTGTGATTTTTACTTTCGATCCGCACGCTCGCGGTAGCTATGTTATTAATAAATACAAAAACCTGGCGGAAGAATTTGGTTTTGTGCTGGTAGCCTCCAACCGCTCGCGCAACGGACAGGCCATGTCAGAAGGTCTTTCAATTTATCAACAGATGCTGCGTGAAATACAGCCCCTTGCCCGAATCGATATGCAACGCATCGTGGCAATGGGCTTTTCGGGCGGGGCACGCGTGGCTGTCGCGACAGGCCTCCAGCAACCGGAGATTGTTGCAGTGATTGGCGCCGGAGCCGGTTTTCCGGAATTGCAGGAAAAACCTAAGGCCGACTTTTATTATGTGGGAATGGCCGGATACGAAGATTTTAATCTCAACGAACTCATCAACAACGACCGCTTCCTTACGCGCAATGGCTTTAACAACCAGCTTATCATTTTTGAAGGCGACCACAACTGGCCTCCGGCTGACGTGATGCGCGAGGCATTTTACGCCATTAGCTTAAAGGAAATCCGGGAAGGCGACGAGGCATTTATAAAAAAAGCCACTGATTTTTATCAAAAGAAAATCGACGACCAGCTTGGCAATAGCCAATATTTTGATGCTGCCGAAACAGCGCAGCGCGCCATTGCCATTTTTGATGAAAAACGGGATGTAGCAGATTTTAAAAAACAGCTTGCCACCCTCCGCGCCAACGCTGCTTACAAAGACCAATTAGGCCGGATGGTTCGCTCGCTTGAAAAAGAGATCGGAATGCAAAACAAATTTCTGCAAGCCTTTACGGAAAAGGATATAGACTGGTGGAAAAAGGAGATCGGCGATCTGAAACAATCCTCCGATGACGTTTATACCCGCCGCCTTCACAACCGGTTGCTGGGTTTCAACGGGCTGCTGAGCTATATGTTTGCCCGCCAGGCTGTGGATGAAAACAATCTTGTGCAAGCCGAAAAAATCATCGACATATACCGCACACTCGAACCGCTCAACCCCGAGCACGCTTATCTGGAAGCGATTGTTAAAATGAAACAAAACCAACCTCAGCTTGCCATCGAATATCTGCAACAAGCACGGATTCTGGGATTTTCCGATCTGGAGCGTCTATCAACAGATCCTGTTTTTGAGCCGCTGCACACACGCGCTGACTACCGCGATTTGCTGCGAGAGTAAAAAAGAATATATGATTAAGAATGCCTTTCGGGATTAAAGACCTCATCCCCCAGCCCTCCCGAGAATCGGGACAGGCATTCTCCTGAAGGAGAAGGGGAGCGCCGGCGCACTGGCCGCTGCTGAGGGCGGTTTTGGGCGGAAGAAATAAAACCTTATTTCTAA
>SABY01000261.1 GCA_009928785.1 Clostridia bacterium
ATTCGGGAAACAAACAACAAACAACAAACAACAAACTTGAGCGCAGCGAAATCCCGAGAGCGCAGCGATTCGGGAAACAAACAACAAACAACAAACAACGAACAACAAATGCTAATCACACGTGCCCAAAAGGAGCAGATGCTTCACCAGCGATCGCGGGTTATCTGGTTTACAGGTCTGTCGGGTGCCGGAAAGACTACCCTGGCGCTGGCACTCGAACAACGGCTTCACCAAAGCGGATTTCTAACACAGGTGCTCGACGGCGACATCATTCGCACGGGTATCAACAACAATCTGGGTTTTACCCTCGAAGACCGCATGGAGAATGTACGTCGCATTGCAGAAGTTTCCAGATTGCTGCTGCACAGTGGTGTGATCAGTATCAATAGTTTCATCAGCCCTACCCGGACAATACGGAACCTGGCCCGCCAAATAATTGGTAAAACGGATTTCATCGAAATTTACGTAAGTACACCTATCGAAATTTGCGAACAGCGTGATCCAAAAGGCTTGTATAAAGAGGTTCGTGCAGGCCGTCTCAAAAACTTTACTGGTGTGGATGCTCCCTTTGAACCGCCGCAGCAGGCTGCGCTTACCATCGATACCAGCCAATTTCCCATTGCGCAAAGCATCGACAAAATTATGACCCTCATCTTACCAGAAATAACTTATCAAATATGAACGGATACAAACTCACACACCTGCAGGAACTCGAAGCGGAAGCCATCCACATCATCCGCGAGGTAGCCGCCGAATTTCAAAATCCTGTGATGCTTTATTCTATTGGCAAAGACTCATCGGTGATGGTGCGCCTGGCCGAAAAAGCCTTCTATCCCGGCAAGGTGCCTTTCCCGCTGATGCACATCGACTCCAAATGGAAATTTACAGAGATGATCGCTTTTCGCGACAACTACGCCCGCGAGAAAGGGTGGGATTTGATAGTGCATTACAACAAATCGGGTTACGAAAGTGGGGTAGGGCCTTTTACCCATGGCAGCAAAGTACACACCGACATCATGAAAACACAGGCGCTGCTCGAAGGACTCACCAAATATGGTTTTGATGCCGCCTTTGGGGGCGCCCGCCGCGACGAGGAGAAGTCGCGCGCCAAAGAACGTATCTTCAGCTTCCGCGATCAATATCACCAATGGGATCCAAAAAACCAACGCCCGGAGTTATGGAATATCTACAACACCCGCGTTCACAAAGGTGAGTCGATACGCGTATTTCCGCTCTCCAACTGGACTGAACTTGACGTTTGGCAATATGTGCGGCTCGAAAATATTCCCATCGTTCCGCTTTATTATGCCAAAGAGCGTCCTGTAGTAAATTATAATAATGCACTCGTACTTGTTGACGACGACCGCATGCCCAAAGAGTTGGCCTCCAAAGCCAAGATGAAAATGGTGCGCTTTCGCACGCTGGGTTGTTACCCGCTTACCGGCGCCATCGAATCAGAAGCCGACACCATCGAAAAAATAGTAGAAGAGATGATGACCACCACCAAAAGCGAACGCACCACCCGCGTCATCGACTTCGACCAGGACGGCAGCATGGAGCAGAAGAAGCGGGAAGGGTATTTTTGAAACATCCGCGAATTCGCGCGAATTATGCTAATTCACACGAAAAAATTTGGTTTTAATGCCTAAATTAACAAAAGTTGGTGGACAATCTGAAGGTTCTATTGGAATAATTTATAAACAAGAAGTTTATAACATTGTCGGTGCCTGCATGGAGGTACACAAGGAATTGGGTTGTGGATTTTTGGAAGCCATTTATCATGAGGCACTCATGGTGGAGTTAAATGCCAGAAAAATTCCTTTTGTAACCAATGTTAAACTTCAGATCAATTACAAAAACCACCTGTTGAGTAAAGTATATTTTGCCGACATCGTTTGCTACAATAAAATAATAGTGGAATTGAAGGCATCGGAAGGTATAGCTCCGGAACATGTATCTCAAATCATAAATTATTTAAAAGCAACAGATTACCAACTTGGTTTACTGGTAAATTTTGGAACGAAATCATTACAATACAAAAGAATCATTTATTCCAAATCTTCATCAGATTTCAAGGAATTGAGTTAACCCGCGGATAAAGTTTGTTTAACCGGAGCGCCACGAGAATGGTGCTAATTCAATCAAAAAAATTTGTGTTAATTCGCTTAATTGGTGAAAATTCGTGGACAGTTCTAGAACGGCAGTAGGGAGCAGAAGAAGCGGGAAGGATATTTTTAGATCATCCGCTTTAAATCATCCGCTTTAAATCATCCGCGAATTCGCGCGAATTATGCTAATTCCCACGAAAAAATTAGTGTTAATTCGCTTAATTGGTGA
>SABY01000124.1 GCA_009928785.1 Clostridia bacterium
AGTTACGAATCCATTTATTGACTGTTCCTAAAAAGAAAACCGTTCCATTGGTCAGGTTGGCATTGGCTCCGGCGTTAAAGTTCCAATGGCCGTAAGCATCGATTTGTGCATCGGCGGTGATGTTGGCCACAGAGCCGGAGTTCCAGGCAATATCTCCCTGAACACTTAGCTCCGCACCTGCATTATTCATAGCCAGTGTTCCGTTGATGGTAACATTTTGGGCTACATTCAGGTCGGCGGCTCCCAGGGTAAGCGTTCCGTTTATGGTAACACTTTTCGACGATGCCACACCGCCACCGATGGTTGGCATATAGGGTGCCGTTGCCGGAATAACAACATCAGTAACTGCGTTGGGAACATTTCCGTCGTCCCAGTTGGCCGAAGTCCACCAATCGGTGGAAACGGCGCCGGTCCACAGTCCGGGCTGGGTTGCAGTCCAGTCGATACGGTTATACGGATCATATTCGTAAGCCGGGCCGGCGTAGGCGCCAGTGGCATCCCTGAAAATGATGCGGCCGGCATTGTTGCTTTTTGCAACTGTATTGGTTGGGGGAAGTGTGGGGAAGTTTGCCCCGCGGATGGTTAGTTCCTGGCTGTTGTTCATAAAAATATAGGTTCCCTGCCCATTGCTGAAAGTGCAATAATCAAAAGGAAATGAGGGATCAATAGTGGCGTTGGGACCCAGAATAATATTGGCGGAGTATTGAAACTGTGCATATTTTGCTGCGATGGTGGCTCCGTTATTTACATTAAAATAGTAATAATTACTCGCCGATCGGGTAACAATGGCTTGGCTTGCTGATGTTCCAATGGCTTTGAAAATCCCACCACTGTTCACATTTACCGACATTTCGCTGGCAATCTTCAATTGTGCGCCGGCACCCAGGCTGAAAACGCCTCCGTTTTCAACATACAAATGCCCGTTTTGGGTAATGATTTTATTCACAGTGCTCAGGGTTCCGCTGGCAACTTCAATGCTTACCATCGTGACGTTTGAGTTTACGTTCACTGTAGAGGCAATTCCTTTATTAATTTTTATATCCCGCAAAGTTCCGGCATATTGTTCCAAAGAAACATTATTTGAGCCATACAACTCCAACAACCCTCCCACAGGCGTAAAGTCAGCGCGGTTACAGAAGAATCCGCCCGAAGTACGAATTGTACCGCCAGTAATATTTTCGGTAATTGTATTGGGCGATACTGTGGTTAATGTGATACCCTGATCTTTAAAATCAAGTATCCCGCCGTTCATCGTAATGGATGCATTGGCTCCTGCAGCCCATTGGCTGTTGCTATTGCCTCCAAATACGTTGATTGTGCCGCCACCTGTAAATGTGAGGTTTCCATTTAAATCAATGTATTGATAAATATCCTGATGTAAATTTATCGTTCCACCCGGGTTTACATAAAATCCGCCATATAGGCCATTTTCGTATAAATCGTTGGCTGTGAAGATTCCTGTATTTACATCCACCGAACCGGCAGTCCAGTCGTACTGTGCACAAGTAACCGAGCCTGAACTTAACCTTAATGATCCACCGGATGCTTTGGCCACCTCAAGCACATTAAAGGTTTCGTTGTAACAATATTGATGATAATTCCCTCCATTGAATATTACCCTTCCTGTTCCGGGAACGAAAGAGCCTGCACCTGCATAATTATTCCAATCTCGTTTCGCCTGAATGGTATGGCTGTTTGAGTTGAATGTGCCGCTGGTAAGCGTAAAGTTTCCGTTTAACGTTACAGGCGAAGTGAGGTTTACAATTTGCGCCCTGCTTTCATCCGTCAAAACTTCACCGGTTTCACGGTCAATCCGTGGATAAACGATGGCAGAATCTTCCCCATCTTTTGAAGCTGATTTATTGATTTTTAATCCATAAAGTGCGGCTGTACCCACACAATAAAGATTGGCATCGGCGGAGCCATATAGCTCAATTGTTCCGCCTGTTGGGCTGAAATCCGATCTGTAGTTGCTGAAACCTTTTCCGGTTTTGATGGTTCCACCGGTAATGTTGGATGTTAATGTAGTTGTTGATGCACTTACTCTGATTCCCTGATCAGCGAAATTTAAAACGCCGTTGCTCATAGTAATCCATGAGTTGCTGCCATAAGGCCAGTAACTTTCTGTAGTGCCGCCATAAACGTTAAGCGTTCCTCCGGTAATATTCAGTATGGCACCATTCAGGTCAACATAACCATCGTTATTGGTAACATTTATGGTTCCGGTGCCCGAAACGGTATATTTTCCAAAAAGGCCGTTATCCAGCAAATCGAGAGCGGTAAATGTTCCTGATGAAACATTGAGACCTCCCGCTACCCAATCGTAATAAGCGCAGGTAACCACCACCGAGGCATTGTTGATAATCAGGTCGCCATATTGATTATTCACTTCCAGGGTGTAAAAATTCTCACTGTTTTGAATAATATTGTCGTACGCTCTGCCTCCATCTTTATTTATGATCACATTAAAAACCACCTTGCCTGTGCCTTCGGTAAAATAGGCCGGACCGGCAGTATTTATCCAATTTCCGGTAACATACAAAGTATTATTTAGAGGATCGAAGGTTCCGGCCTGAATGGTAAGATTTCCCATTACTGACAGTGTATTGTCGATGGTGGCCGTGCCGCCACAGTTTATAATCAGATTCTTGAAATAATTTCCGGTGGCAGCAAGTTGCAATGCCTGCGTTCCTGATGATTTTTCAAGGCTTACCGTTCCGGCATCAAATTTAAAATAGCCGTTGCTTGTAATGTTTCCTTTCAAAATGGTAGTAATATTAGCTGCTCCCCGCAGGGTGTTGTCGGCATTTATGGTAAGGCTGCCCGTAACTGTTAGCGTGGCTGACGAAGAAGCTCCGATGTAGGTTGTGGCCGCAGCCGATTTGGCCAGGATCAGCGAACTGAAGTTACTGCCGGCACTGTTGTTTGTGATAGTCGAATTGCCGGCTCCTGTAAATGTTACCGAGGTAAAACCCATGTCGATGGTCGATCCGCTGGCAAAAGTCCAGTTGCCGCTTACTTCCATCCTGCCACCGTAGTAGGCTGACAGGCTTGAGCTTGAATTCCAGATAATATTCGCGGCAATGAGTTTACCGGTTTTGGAAATATATCCGCCAATAGACAAAGCTCCGTTGAAAGTGGCCGTGCCGCTTACTGCAAGCTGTGAATTAGCCGATGAAGTGCCGCTAATGGTGAGCGTTGCCCCGGCGTTTACCGTGAGGTTGTTGCACACCGGTGTTATGGCACCGTTAATTAATGGCTGGTTGGCCGGTGCCGATGGGATAGTTACATTGTTGGCGGCTGTGGGTACACCTGCCGGCGACCAGTTTGTAGCCGTGTTCCAGGCTGTGCTGCTGGCACCTGTCCAGGTTTTGGTTTGCGAAAAGGCGGTTCCCGATACCAGGAGCATCAGAACCATTGCTAATGTTGTAAAAAAAGTTTTCATAATTTTATTTATTAGGTTAGAGAATTTTGAAATCATCGTATCCAAAAACAGGTTTTTCGCTGGCAACGAGCGAGCTTACTATGGCGCTTTCAGGCCCTTTGCGGCACCATTCTACAAAAGCATCAAGCTGATGCTCTTCCCCTTCGGCCTCCACCACCAACTGACCTTTTTTAAGCAGCACACATCCAAAAATCCCCAACATGCTGGCGCCACGCAGCGCGTAAAACCGGAAGCCGGTATCTTCGACATCTCCCGAAATAATTATTTGAATGTGTTTCATAATCGGGTGCTTTTTGTTTTCGCTGGTGAAAGTAGAATGACGCTTCACACCAGCCAAATTTTAGCAATAGACAAACAATAGACAAAGCTGTAAAAGCTGATAATGTGTGGATTGCACGCGTAAAATAACTGATTTTTAAATCAGAATTACGGAATAAATACTACCCATTACCTGGTTTAATCCAAAAATGTGTTTTGATTCCTCGATTTTACAATCAGAAATAATTGTTAATGGCTCTAATATAAAATTTTGTGGCGAGGCTGTTCACCAACCCCGGCCTACAGGCCGGGGTTAAAAAGGCAATAGTATTTCAGTAAGCTCTATCCCAAATAAAGATCATGATATGATGCGCTCATGGAGAGATGGTGATGTAAAAGTATTGCGGGCTAAAGTCCGCCGGTTTCTGGCAGTGCTTTCTGACCCCGCCCTAAAGCGCAGGGTTACTGAGATGCTGCAGATGAGCTACACAAAATAAATAATATCAGAGCCTTGTTAATTTGTATTTCATTAAATACCAAATCATTTGGGTGATATGCCTGAAGGGACACTCCGGGCAATCTTAAAACAAGCTGGCATTTCAACGGAAGATTTTTTTAATGGTAGCAATACTAAACCTCCTATCCCCACTCAGGGAACTTGCTAAAAGCCAACGCAAAAATGTCTTGCTTCACCAATTTGGGGTGTACTCTTTCGTAGGCTTGGATGCAATCCTGCTGAATAGCCGAAGCATCCTATTCATTAACTACACCGGCAATTTAAACCGCATCACCACTTCGCCGGTTTCCTTGTCGATTTCAATTTTCTGATTTTCCGAACCCAACTCCTTGCCGGTGCTCATCCTGAACAATCCCGAAAGAAATTGCAGCCCGTTGTTCATCACTTCCTCCAGCTCTTCAGCTTTGGTTTTTGGGCCTGGCGCGGCTTGAGGCTTCTGCGCCTGGGTTGTCTCCGGCGGCAAATCATCCTCTGGTGAATCTTCCGAAAGGTCGATCCCGGCAGTTTCTTTCCTTTTGCTGACGGGTTCGGTTTCCTGATTTTGTTCCATATCGGCTTCTTCGCTTCTTTCAATATCTGATGAGGCTTCGGTTTCGATGGGTTCAAAATCATCCTCTGCCGTCGGGGTTTCGCTTTCGCGGATAAACACCTCCAACTGCTCGATAAACTGCGACCGCCCTTTGCTGCTAAAGTCCACAAAGTTGGTGGCTGCATCATCGCCCAACACCCCGTCGAAAAGGCTTTGCTTTACCAGCAACCCGGAGGCAATTTGTGTTTCGATGGAGTTGCGTGTGATAAAGTTGATTATGGTGAGATTGTTGCTTTTTTGGCCAAGCCGGTCGATGCGCCCGATGCGCTGGTTCTTTTTGGCAGGATTCCAGGGGAGTTCAAAATTTATCAATGTGTCGGCAATCTGCAGGTTCAACCCGGAGCCGCCAGCTTCGGTTGACAAAAATATTTTGTAGCCGGGGTTGGTTTCAAACTTCCGGATCAGCTCGCCACGCGCCTTTACGGGAATTTTGCCATTCAGTTCCACAAAGCCAATGTTATTCTCGCGCAACATCCTGCCAATGAGTTTGTGCACTTTTATCCATTCCGAAAAAATAATAATCTTCACATCCTTATTGCGCACATCCATTTTTTCGAGCAGCAGGTATTCGAGTTCCAGCAGCTTGGGCGATTCGTTGGTTTTATCATCGATCAGATAGGTGGAATCGCACACCATGCGCATGCTTGCAAGCAGCATTTGTAAGCGTTGCAAATCATATGGCGTAAGAAACTTCTTGCCAATAATTTGTGCTATTCCACGTGCATACGAGGCGTGGTAATCGGCTTGCAGCGGCGACAAGCTCAGCGGAACGTCCAGTTGCTGCACGTTGGGAAGCTGGTCGAGAACCTTTCGCTTTTCGCGTCGCAGCACCAGGTGGCTCAGCTTTTTGTTGAGCTTTTGCAAATTATAATAGCCATTTATCTTGTTGTGCTTGTCGGGGTCGAAGAGGCAATGCTGGTACGAAAATTCCCACAACGGCCCCAGAAACTCCGGCTCGATAATGCTTAGGATGGAGAAAATGTCGATCAGCCGGTTTTCGATGGGCGTTCCGGTAATTACCAGTTTGTGGCGTGTTTCGATTCTTTTGAGCGAATTCGCCGTTTTGGTTTCATAATTTTTTGCCCGCTGGGCTTCATCCAAAATCAGAAAATCAATGCCTGCATCATTTATGGCTTCCTGATCGCGTAGCACCGTTTCGTAATTTACAATAAAAAAGTAGTACGCATTGCTAAGATATTGCTGTTTGCGCTCGTCGGGCACACCCTGAATTACCGTGGCTTTTTCATCGGTAAACTTCTCAATTTCGTTTTTCCATTGCGCTTTGAGCGAAGCCGGGCACACGACCAATGTTTTTTTAAAACCAAATATTTTCTTTTTCAAAATAGCTGTGCCGATGGCCTGAATCGTTTTACCCAAACCCATCTCGTCGGCAATGATGGCCGCCTTTCGGAAAAGCGCAAACTCAATCCCTTCTTTTTGATAATCGAACAGCGCAAGATTGATATCGCTATAGTCGGGCGTGTGAATGGCTTTGAGCTGCGTAAGCATGGCATCCTCGAAAGTGTTGGCCAGTTTTTCGCGCACCTCCGGGCGGATGCGAATCATGTCCATATCCTGCGCTGCCTCCATAAATCCGAGGAAATCAGGTACCTGATCATCTTCGATGAAATGCGCGTTTTTGAAATAGCGCGAAATCAGCAATTGCTCTTCCACGGGCAACGGATGCGGATAATGCCACGATATTTTATAATCGTTGAGCGGATCGCAAAATATTTCGATAAACGGAAAGGTCTTGCTTAGCCGTTTGTAGAGGTGCTCGTTTTCTTTGAGCGCATTAAAAGCGTACATGATATGCTTGGTAATGCCCAGCTTGTTGAGCCGGGAATCCATGCTGTCGCTGTATCCGGTTTCATTTTCAAAATCGCGCAAAAACACTTTGTACTTTACGCCATTTTCGTTGGTAAGTGTATGGTCGCCGTAGATGTTTTCCGCCCACTTGATCCGGTATTCGGCAGCGCTGGCTTTTTGCCATCGTTCCTCAAGCACACGCCTTATCATGCCCTGCCGTGTGTATTTTTTATGTTCTATCTGCTCCCTGGGATCGAGCAACTGCATTTCATTTTCTATTTGCAACAGGCAGGCATAAGCTCGCCGATCCCAGTCGTGCCGGCTGTTTTCTGAAAAAGGAATAATTTGTCCATCTTCATTAATATTAAGAATGTACTCGACCATTTCGCCGGTTGCATCATCGCTCACGATAAGCTCAAAGCGGGCAGGCGACTGGGTAAGAATCTGGCAATTGCCGTTGTAAAAAATAATCTCTCCCCAGGCCCACTCCTCGTTTGTCAGTTCCGCCCTGAGTTTTTCTTTTTGGTCAGCAATGATTTCTTTAAAATTCATAAGTCATTGGATTTTGACGATAAACAATATTTTTGCTGTGGAAAATCTAAAACCTCCCGAACACCCATTTTCAAACGTGGTGGCAAAAATAATTTTATAGCGGAACTTCTGAAAAGAAATCAAGCCGCAAAGCGCTTAAAAAAGAATATTCACGATTTGGTTTTAAACCACATCCGCATCGCAATAGTTTATCCTTTTGATGCCCCGCTTGTCGCAAATTAATTTGTAAAACCGATAGGTGATTTGTTTTCCTTCATAAAATCGCAAAATGAGGTTGAGATGATAAACATGATTTACGACATGCCGGGTGAGGTGCTTTTTGGCTTTGATAAAAATTTCTTTTTCGTGGTCGTCCATTTTTGTAGTAAACGGGCTGATGTCGAAACGCAAAATTTGGGATATGCCTCTGAACGCTTTTAGACCGGAAGATTTGTTGATGGAAATTTTTGTTTTATAAAGTATTACCTTGTCTTCCATCCACTCTTCGGGAATTTCGGTTGCTCTTATTTTTTCGCGCGCTGCCTTAATTTCGGGAGGAATATACTTTTGGCTTTCAAAACCAAACCCTTCTTTTACCACCCCTATCTTAGGGTTTTCCTGCGACGAAATGATGGTTCTAAAATCGAAAAAGGATTTTCTGCGTCGTTTATCAAAAAACATTCGTGTCTGTTCCTTTATTCTGTCTTTGAACATATAGCTGATGACCAGAATAATGAAAAATTGAAGTGTGAGGGCATCAAAAATCATCTGTGTGGCAAACACCACGGAAGTAGCAAAAATCATGGCAAGGCCGGCTGCCAGGCTTAGGAAAAATTGCTCGTAAAACACCCCTTCTTTTCGGGTATTGATGGTGAGAAAAAGTACACTTTCGATGTATCTTTTGAGCCTACCCTCCCTGTGCAGCACACTTTCTACCACTTTGTTATTGTTGGCCACCGACGGATATTTCATCTTTTTGCGGTACTTCATTTCATCCAAAACGAGTTTATCGAGCTTACTCTTTACGGGTGTGGCAATTTCATCTTCCTCCGGCAGGCCATTCATCAATTCAAACATAAATCGTTCGGTCATCAGGCTTTGATATTCGTCAGCAAATCGGGTGGCCATCGTTACCTTTTCGCTCAGGTTGAGTTGGGCAATGTGTGCAAATATTTTCTTCTGTATCTCCCTGATTGCATAATAGCCCAGCACAAAAACTTCAATTTCAACTGTCTGCTCTTCGTAATTCCGAATCAGCAATATCCTTTTTATCTCCAATTGAATGCTTTCTTTAACAACTACCGCATGATGTTTAATAATGCTAATGAGCTTGTTTTGCGCTTTACGGTCAGGCAATAATCTGGCCTGGCTGATATCATCGGTAAGCTGTTTCCAAAAATCGGACTCCCCATCAGTACAGCTATTAAAATCGACTGAAGGAGTAGAAAGCCTGATGTACGATTTGAGCGATTTATAAAAATCACCGCTGGAATAATTGTGCTTGTTTACGCCAAGTGTCGGGGGCAAAAACAGATACATATCCATTCCGTAATTATTCTTCTTCTGCAAAAAGCTTACGGATGGAAAGCCAAGCTTTAGTTGTAGCGACTGGCTGGAATGCTTCTTAATTCTGATTTGGATCATTTTATTAAAACTATATTTTCAAAGAAGCCCAAAATCGAAGGCTAAAATGTTACCCCCGAATTTTGGACTTCCTGAAAATTTCACCACCAAAAAGTGGTTACAAACGATTGGTATTCTATTTTACTACCAGTGCTTTTCGTGTCAGGATGTTGGTGCTGGTTTGCAAAGTATAAAAATAATATCCTGCTTTAAGGTTTGCCGCCGACCATTTCAGGTTATGATTTCCTGCCTGGAACACATCATTGGCCAATACACCAATCAGCGCACCTCTTGCATCGAACAAACGGATGATTACCTGATCGGTATTTTCGAGTGTAAACTGAATATTGGTTTCGTTACTAAAAGGATTGGGCGAATTGCCGAGCTGCGAAATGTTACTTTCTATTTCGTTGATAGCTGCGGGCTGGTTAGGCGCGCCGGGTGTGTAATTGGGCATCATCATCCAGGTGTTGCTGCCATCGGGGTAGCGGCCAAAACTGGTGTCGGCAATTTGCGCGGTGTAGGTCAGCGTGTCGATTACCGACATATCAGGCGCCCAAAAACCAATTTGTTCGCCGTCGCCGCTGAGCTTAAAGTTGAGATTCAACACACTCGAAGCTTCCCCTTTATTAGCATAAAAAACAATAAAGCCACCGGCAGCAACCGTAACTGAATCGGGGTAGGTATCGGGAATTTGAAACATAGCCGAAGGGTCGCTCAGTATGTCGGCCATATAGTATCCGCCCAGCATTACGGCTTCGGTGCCCGCGTTGTAAATTTCAATCCAGTCAGGATGGTCGCCTTGCGGGCCGGGGAAAGCAAAGTCGTTGGAAGCCATAAACTCATTGATGTAGAGTTGTACATCACCGGGAGCGGGATTTGGGTTGGCGTTGGGAGCGCCCGGAGTAAACTCGGCCATCATGTACCAATTGTCGGTGCCATCCATGTAGCGACCAAAACTGGTGTCGGCAATTTGCGCGGTGTAGGTCAGCGTATCTATCACCGACATATCGGGTGCCCAAAAACCAATTTGTTCGCCGTCGCCGCTGAGCTTAAAGTTGAGATTCAATACACTCGAAGCTTCCCCTTTATTAGCATAAAAAACGATAAAGCCACCGGCAGCAACTGTAACTGAATCAGGATAGGTGTCGGGAATCTGAAACAAAGCCGCTGAGTCGTTCAAAGCATCGGCCATGTAATATCCGCCCAACATCACGGCTTCGGTGCCAGGGTTGTAAATTTCAATCCAGTCGGGATGATCACCTTGCGGGCCGGGAAACGCAGCATCGTTGCTGGCCATAAACTCGTTGATGTAGAGTACCACCGGCAGGGGTGTAAGGTTGGGATCGGTATTGGCGCTGCCAGGCGTGAAATCTGCCATAGCATACCAACTGTCGGTGCCGTCCGTGTAGCGGCCAAACGACACATTGCCGGTTTGCGCGCTATAGGTTAACGAGTCGATAAGACTTTGATCCGGAGACCAAAATCCGATTTGCTCGCCGCTGCCACTCAATTTAAAATTCAGATTCAATACACTGCTTGCCTGGCCTTTATTGGCATAAAACAAGATAAAGCCGCCTGCAGGCACGGTAACCGAATCAGGATAAGTATCCGGAATTGCGATGGCTTCGGCCAAATCATAGGTATCGAATAGAAAATAGCCGCCAAGCATTACATCATCGGCACCGGCATTATAGATTTCAATCCAATCAGGAAAGTCGCCCTGCGGACCGGCTATGGCCGAATCATTACTGGCCATAAACTCGTTGATGTACAACTGGGCGTTGGCAGTGTTTGCTATTGCAAAACAAGCCAGCAGAAGCAGCGTGAGAAAACTTTGTGAAATGTAATTTTTCTTCATTTGTAATTTTCTTAAGTTGTGAATAAAAGTTTTTTTATTTGAAGCTACAAATATATAACTTGCAGCTTATCGTATCGGCAAATCCTGCCCCTATTCGTCCTATACACTTTGGGATTGTTTTGTGCCTGCAATCTCACAACTGACCGAAGTAGCCCCTACAAACCCGTTGGATAAAATCCTGTTTTCGCGGTTGTTATCACTACAAGGTGCCCATACAATCATTCCGCTTCGATGCTATACTCACGTTGTGTAATAGCAGAGCAGAATGGATTTAAGTATCTTTGCCTCTCGTAATAAATCAGCAAGAGCTAAATGTCGTCAATTTATCAAAGTTTGCATCATCCGGCACGCGGATATTTTTCGCTCCTTTGGATTGATCATTTCTACCCAATTATAGCCTTTGCATTTCTTATTGGAATCGTTGGTGTGTTGGCCTACCTGATGCGTGCTCACAAAAAGCGCATCAAGCTGATAGAAGCCCGATATAGTGCTAAAACTGAGAATGACCAGATTGAAATAGAGCGTTTGCAACACAGCCTGAGCGACAAGCTAAACCTTCAGGAAGAACTTAGCCGCGAGCTTAAGTTCAGGCAAGGCGAGATGATGACAATGGCCATGAGCATTATCCGCAAAAACGAGTTTCTCAATGAGCTGAAAAGTGAAGTTGTAAAAATAAAATCGCGCGTAAGCACACCCGAAACACGGGAGGCATTAAGTAGGCTTTCGCTAATGATCACCCAGGACCTTTCTATCGATCGCGACCGCGAAAAGTTCCAGATGAACATCCATGCCCAACACAGCAACTTCACACACCTGCTAAAAGAGGCTTTCCCTTCGATGACCGAAAACGAAATCCGGCTGGCATCCATGCTGCGCTTAAATCTGTCGAGCAAAGAAATTGCTTCCATCCTCAACATCTCCCCCAGAAGCGTCGAAATGAATCGCTATCGCTTACGCAAAAAACTAAAGGTTGACCCCAAAGTGAGTATCAATGATTTCATTCGTGATTTTTAGGGAAAAGGTAATTGGTAGTAATTGATGGTAATTGGTGGTAATTGGTGGTAATTTGTTGTAATTGGTAGTAATTGATGGTAATTTGTTGTAATTGGTAGTAATTGATGGTAATTGGTGGTAATTGGTGGTAATTTGTTGTTATTGATGGTAATTGATGGTAATTGATGGTAATTTGTTGTAATTGATAGGAATTGATGGTAATTTGTTGTAATTGATGGTAATTGGTAGTAATTGGTAGTAATTGATGGTAATTGGTAGTAATTGATGGTAATTTGTTGTAATTGGTAGTAATTGATGGTAATTTGTTGTAATTGGTGGTAATTGGTAGTAATTGGTGGTAATTTGTTGTAATTGATGGTAATTTGTTGTAATTGGTAGTAATTGATGGTAATTTGTTGTAATTGGTAGTAATTGATGGTAATTTGTTGTAATTGGTAGTAATTGATGGTAATTTGTTGTAATTGGTGGTAATTGGTAGTAATTG
>SABY01000125.1 GCA_009928785.1 Clostridia bacterium
CTCAAAAAATGTTGTCTTTCGTGGAAAATTTTAAAGGTGCATAGCTCAGCATCATCGGATAAATTATTGCCCGACAAATTTAGAAATATTTCTTTAGGATTTCATTTTGCTAAAAAAGATTTTTCGCATTCACAAGCCAGCGATGTGACTAACGCCGCCGCTCATCGCACATCGCTCATCGCTCATCGCTCACCGCTCACCGCTCATCGCTCACCGCTCACCACTCACTACTCACCGCTTCCCTTTTTGATAATAAACCCAACCTGCTGCGTTGCGCGCTCGTCGGGAGGGATGGCATAAATCCATTTCATGATATTGTTGAAGGAGCCTTCGCCAATGAAAGGGAAATCTTTTTTTGTGAAAACAAACATGAGGATATTAAATTCCTGCTGTTTGTCCGGGGTTTCAATCTCCAGGAAATAGCCATCGCTGAAGGCAGCGTGCAGCGGCAGGATAACCGTTTCGCCTGCTGCAAAAAGTTTGTCTTGTACGTCGCTGTATTGCGGATGCGCCCGGTCGCGCCAGGGATAGAGCAAGTAGGATTCTTCGTCGGTGATGTTGAAGATTTTAAGATAGCCGGGCTTGGCGGGTGTTACCTGAAACTTCAGCAGGTCGGCATTTTTATACACTTCATCTATTCCTTCCACGATAAACACGAAGCCGGGGTCACTTTTTTCGCGGTGGCGGTAAACAGTCGCCTCAATCTCTACTTCGACCACCATGTTGCCAAATTCGTTGAAAAATTTCCTTTCGTTCAGGATTTCGTCCACAATGATTTCGCCGCCCGTTTCGATGGATGAGATGGCCTGGAAGATTTCCTGAAAGCGGGTGTTGTCTTCAAATTTGTAGGAGAAGTCTGTAAACGAAACCGTTTCGGCTACGCCTGCCGCCGCCAGTGCGTTGCGTTTGGCATCTTCGATGGCTTTGTTGCGGGTTTGCTCGGGTGTGAGGTCGTGCGAGATGGCGCTGCCGGTGGCACGCACGGTTTTAGGCTTCTGCGCCATGAGGAGTACTGGCATCATAAAAATGGCGGCCAGTAAAAGAAGTGTCAGTTTTTTCGTCATTATTTATCATTTATCCGCCAGCCTTCCCAGGTGTCGGCTACGCTGTGGCTCACCTGCACGGTCGGGTCTTGTTCTTTGTTGTTCACGCGGAGCGACTCAAGCGAGACTTTGTTTTTGACATTGTTGGCAAGCTCATTCAGCGTAACGTTACCTTTGGTTTCTTGCAGGTATTTAAGCAGGAAGTAGGTAAACATGCCGTGTTGCTTCTCTTTGTATGGCAATGACGACTGCTCGCCACTGCTTGCTGCAAACACCACCATGTTGCCTTCCACCATCTCGCTGCGGGGCTTCACCTTAACGGAGCGCGCGGCAAGTAGTCCGGCATCGCGGCCACCACCACTAAAGCAGGCATCCAGAAAAACCAATATCCGCCGTGCTCCTGTTTCGCTGAACATTTTATAAACATCGGCTAATTTGATGGCTGCGTTGAGGTTAGTAGCCGACACATCCACCGGGATGATGTAAGGTTCTTTGGTGCTTTCGTCGGGTAAGCCGTGGCCGGCATAATAAAAAATGATCTCCGCCTCGGCAGATGTTTTGCTGGCCAGCTTGGCGATGAGGTCGATTTTTTGTACCATTTCGCCGGCGGTGGCATCGGTAAGATAAAATAGATTTTTCTCTTCCACACCCAGCACATTGCGCGCATAGTCGCGAAATATTGCCGCATCGTTGCGGGCATACTCAACATTGCTTTCGCTGTTAAGTCCCCGCTGGTAGCGTTGGTAATCCTCATTGCCGATCACCAGTGCATAGCGGAATGGTTTATTGATAAAACAAACCGGAATATTTTTATCCACGTCCGAGGTGAGTGAAGCGATGGCGATTTCTGCCGGTGCCGTAGGTATTCCGGTGATCACCACCTGGTTTTTGGCGATGAGGTTTTCTTGCAGGCTTACCGTTAGCAACGTATCTTTGGCATATTTTCCATAAGATTCAGAAATCTTGATCCTTATCGGAATGGTGGTGCCGACAAAGCGGCGGGTGGCTGTAAAGAGGAAATCTATTTCGCGCGTTTCGCCACTGGCCAGCCAGCCCAAATCATATTGATCGGCTTCGCCCAGGAAAAGGCAGTTAGGCTCGGCAAATTCCGGGCTTACCAGCACCTCTTTGGCACCGCCGGCGCCAATATTTTGCACCAGCATCTTCAGGTTGATGGGATAGTTGAGTTTGATGTTGCCGCCATCTTCGGTGCTGAAAACGGCATCGGCTACCACCACCTGCGGCTTGGCAAAATGGCGGGTTTCTATTTTCATCTCCAGCGGAAAAGCGTCGAAGCCGCGGGCTTCTATCACTTTCACCACAAATTCGGCGTAGCCATCTTCTGTGTTGGTTTGTGCCTGCACAGGCACCACCACCTCATTTTCGGTTTCGGCAGGCAGATCGCCAAGATCCAGTACTTCGTCGAAAGTGATGCTGCCATCAGTCTCGGTTTTGAGCATCACGCGTACTTTTACATTTTGTGCAGTTCCTTTTCCGATATTTTCAACTTTAAAAGAGATGCTGCAAGCCTCGCCGGCGTTGATGATCTTATTATCGTTTTCGTCGATAAATTTTTCTTCTTTTATAATCAAATCGGGAAGCTCCTTGATGTTGCCTGTCTGCTGCGGCTTAAAGGTAATCTTGCCGGCATTGCTTTTTGCTGAACTTACCTGCCCTTGTGCCGGAGCTATCAGCAGGCAGACCACAGCGAATAGTAAATACAGTTTTTTCATATTTTAAAATATTTAAAGGTGTATGATTATTTAATCCGCAGCCGAAGCGTGATCATGGGCGCCTGCGCTATGGGGTCGTAGTAGGAGCCTACCATCACCTTGCTTTGGGCGGCGGTTTTTTTGTTTACAGAGGCGGCCTGTAGCCCGCTCCAAATAATATCGCCGACCCAGATAGCTCCGGCGGCGATAAGTAAAACGTTTTGCATGTCCTTTTGGTCGGAGGCGTCCTGGAATAGCTGATCGCGCTCGCCGGCAGTGGTAGCTTCCTTGTAATCTTCGTAGCTGTTGTAAGCTGCGTTGTTGTAATACAATCCGGCGCCCAGGCAACCATACGCTGCCACGCCTATGAGCCAATAAGCACCGCCATCGGCAGCATAGCTGTTGCCCCATCCCGGCAGTGCCACCGAGCGCAACATGGCGCCACCCACACTTTTCTGTCCGCCCGTATAGCTTCGGGCTGGTTTAATGGCTTCAACTGCTGCCTTTTGATCCATCGGATTGGCCGTAACTTCCACCACTATTTCGTCGTCGATATACACATTGTCTTCGGCCAGGTTCCACACAATGCGTTTGTATTTGCCGCCATACACGTTGGGGCCTACGTCGCCTGTAAGGGCAAAAGCACGGATTTTGGTGCCTGGGGTGGTGGCGATTTCTACCGTTACTTCGTAAGCTTCCTTCGCTTTGGCTTTGTTAAGATCATAAGTGATCACCAGTTTGTCGTCTTCCATAAAAAACTTCACGTTTTCTACTTTTACTTTCGATTGCGCTACAGCGGAATAATTCACCATCGCAAAACCCACTATCATCAATAGCGGCAGAACGGAACGTATAATTTGTATGAGGTTTTTCATTGGTTTGCATTTTTGGATTGTGAATAGATCAATGGAAGAACGCTTTTATTAGCGTGCGAAACCCTCGGCTTGTCTTTATCAATGGGTGGTGGCGAGGAAGCATCAAGGGATATTTCAATTTGCTCTCCTTTCATATTAGCAATTTTTAACTTAATACACCAATTGGCATTAATACCAGAGGAATATAATGCACCATCATAAAAAATTAAGTTACCAAAACCATTGTATGCAGGGCCGGCATCGATGCCGCAGGGGAGGCTATTGAAAGGTTGATTGTAAACCCAATAGCCTGCATAAAGATTAGCATCATTGATGATAAAAGGCTGATTAAGCTGTATTTCGTTCCAGCTTCCTGCTATTGGCGATGTCACGTTCTGTTCATAAAAAGTTGTTTGTTCGAGATAGATCGAGAAGCTTTCAGGGTTTACACTGCCCGGAAAGAAACTAAATGAAACTACCATAAAACCAATGTATGGCTGCAAGTCAGCCTTATCAAAATAGAGTAATGGCATGTATGGGCCGGGGAAGTCAAATCCCGCAATGTCGTCCGCTACGCCAGTGCCATAATAAAGCTCAACAGCCGCTTGCTGGGTAATAGTAAAAGTCATGACTTTACCATAGGCAAAACCATTAGAAGAGGTATTGGCATAGGCCCGGAAATACCAGGTGCCGGGTGCAAGATTGGTTATGGTACTTTGGTAGGCTCCGGTTGCGGATGAATTTCCTGTAACTACCTCCCGGTCGGCGTTTGTGGGCGTAGGATTGGTACTGTACACAAATCCGTAACCGATCATATCATTCGGCTCGCCGGCATCGATAATGACGCCCGTGAGCTTAACGGAGGAATTAGAGGAAACCTCTGCCGTACCCGTTTCCACGGCTGCAACTCTTTCCAGGTCTATCTTGCGGCACGACTGAAATAATAGTGCGGGAAAAAGCAGGATAAAAAATAGGAGTGGTGTAAATTTAATTTTCATAATTTCTAATTTATTAAATGTTTGATAATGAGTGGTATTATTGTTTTTGACAGGACATTTTGCTATCGAAAACCCACCATTAGATTTTTATCAAAAATAATTTTTTTTTAAAAACTCGGCTTTTATTAGAAAAAAATTCATTTGTTTGTATTCTAATTAAAAATCCATTAACACATAAATTTAAATTTAAACCTATGAAAAATTTACGCTTTATCTCCTTTGCCATGCTGCTGCTGCTAATGGGCGGCATGGTAACAATCTCATCCTGTAATAAAGATGATGATGATTCGCCATCGAAAACAAAGACCATCTCCGGCAAGAAGTTTTATGTCAAGTCAATGAATGTCAATCCTGGCGTTACCACACCCATCGGAATCATTACCGATCTCTATTCTTTTATGCCTGATTGCGTCAAAGATGACTTTATGACCTTCAACGAAAATGGAACCGTGGTGGACGACGAAGGCGCCACCAAGTGTGAACCTACCGATCCGCAAACCGAAAGCGGCACCTGGGAATTTATGACTGATGAAACGCAGCTCAGGATGACCTATGACGATGTAGCTCAGGTTTTTGATATCGAAGCGCTGACCGATACTTCGCTGAAATTATCCTATACTGATACCGAAGACTTTGGTGATGGCGAAAAGGTTTATCAAATCGTTATTGAATTTGAGGTGCGATAGGTAGTTTAATCGAATTTAAAAAATCAATCCAAGTATTTTTAACCTAATAATTTAACTTTTATGAAAACAAATGTTTACCGTTCCTTTTTAATGATGGCGCTGGTAGCTATGATAGCCATGCCGGCGCTGCAAAGTTGTAAATCGTCGAAGCAGGCTGCCAAACCCGCCGGCGAAGAAGCCATCTCAATGTACTGCTCGGGGCCTGAGTATTTCAGCGACGGAGAGTATTTCAGAGCCAATAACGTAGGCGAGAGTACCAACCAAAGCATGGCCAAGAAAAAAGCCATGAGCAATGCCCGTCTGGATTTGGCTGCCTCTATCGAAACACGCGTAAAAGCCGTGATCGACAACTATTTTTCGAGCTACACCACCAGCGATGCCATTCAGGACGCCGAACGCTACGAAGGGCTTTCGCGCGAGGTGATCAACCAGGAGCTTAGCGGCATCCGTACCATTTGCGAGCAGTTTACCAAAACCGACAATGGCACCTACAAGGCGTATGTAGCCGTAGAGCTGGCCGGCGACGAAATCCTCAATGGTATGCAAAAACGTATCTCCGACGACGAAAAACTCAAAATCGACTTCCAGTATGAGAAGTTCAAAAAAGAGTTTGAGAAAGAGATGGATAATTTTAAAAATCAATAGTTTTATTACCACCACTGCCTTGATATGCCAGCCTGTGCGCAGACGGCTATCAGGGCAGTTTTGTTTTTATTAAAATGAAAAAGCTGCTGCTAAGCGTCATCCTGGTTTTACCGGGTTTTGTGCTGTGGGGTCAAACGCCCGACGAGCAGCAGGTGGAACGTGCATATGAATCGTTTCAAAAAACCTTCCGCTCCGAGCAGCAGCCTGCCGAGCCAACCCAACGGTTTCGTGGTAATGTAGTGCCGCTGCAGTCGGTGGTTTTGCTGCCTGCATGGTTTTTTGCACCTGCCGCCGCATCACAGTTTATCGGCATCTCCGATGCGCTGTCCGATAGTACCACGGCGCAGCAGCAAGCCATTTTGCGGGCGCTGGCAGTGGCCGCTTTCGCTAATGGTTGTAAAGTGCAAAATATCAGCGACAACTATTACAGCGATCATGGAGGACGAAAGACGCTCGGCAAATTCAACTCATTTACCAGCCTTTCTTCTCACGGGAATTTAAACTATGAGTTGTTGCAAACCTTTATGAGCGGCAATGGTGAGGCCATCGTTCTTTTGCAGGTGAATCACGAAGTGGCAGGCACCACGCCAATAGAAAGCCATCTCGAACTATTTCAATCGGAGACTGGCGACAACCTCATGACCCGATTGATGTTCGACATCCGTACCGATACGCTGCAACAGCTTCCGGCGCAGGCATCGTGGCTGCTCAAAGAAGAGGGCAAGAAATCCGACATCAATTCCAATATCGACAATATGCCGCAGGTGCTGCCACTGGCGCGTTACCGTTACAGCAGCGAACTCCCGCTTGCCGACCCTGCTCCCGACGCCTATACTTTCGATCTTACCAACGGATTGTGGTGTGGCTACCTCAGTGCGCTGGCAGTGAATCTGGAGCAGATGCAGGTTTTTAGCTCACAGGTAAAATTCCTCGACGAAGATTTCAACGACCAGTTTCAGGACCTTACGCGCATTGTTTATCACGAAAATATTGCTTTCAGCCTCCACCGAATCACCATCATCGACAACAGGCTAAGTGTGGAGCTTGAAAAAACCAATACGTCTGCTTCTTTTTGATCAGATGTTTTTTTTATTTTGTAACTATTAGCTGCTATCGAAAGGGGAGCGCTGGCGCACTGGCCACTGCAGTGTATGGTTTCGGACGAAGAAATATAAACCTCATTTTCAATCAATTAACCTTAGCAGAAAAATACAGCATCTCGTAACTACCTTATTAAATCGCATACTCAACTAAGGTTTAAGGAAACAGAAAAAGGTTTTTAATGCAAAGAACCCGAATGTTTTAAGCATTTTGTTAAAAACCCGATTAATGTGACAGCTCCGGAATGCCAGCGCAAAAGCCGGAGCTATGGCTAGTGCGGCTGGTCTCCCTTTCCGCCAGGCGGAGAATGCCTGTCCCGATTATCGGGAGGCTGGGGATGGGGTCATGAGGCGTTTGGAAATTAATGCCATCACCTAAAGAATTATCATATTTTTGTCTTCACATCTAAAATAAATCTCATTATGAAAACAAAAGTTTTATTACCGACATTACTTTGCATAATGGCAGCCTGGCTTGCCACACCAGTGCAGGCACAGACCTTTGAAGAATATAAGCGCCAACAGCAGGAGCAGTTGCAGCAATACGAGCAACAACGGGCGCAACAGCTTGCCGCGATGGCAGCACAGTTTACCGAATACGTTAAGCAGCAGGATGCAGCCTACAGCGATTACCTAAAGCAACGCTGGGAGGAGTTTCAGGTATTTCGTGGCATAACTCCGCCGCAAGAACCCAAGCCCGAAGAAGCGCCTTTGTTTGTTCCCGACCAGCGTCAGGCTCCGCCACAGCCCATACCCGTGAAGGTGCCGGAAGAGATCGAAAAGAAACCCGGAACTCCCGAATTTATCAAGCCCCGCATCGTAAAGCCCCAACCTCCGAAAACCGATACGCGTCAGGCGGACTTCATTTTTTATGGTTTGCCTGTGGTGCTCGATTATGATGCAGCCATTGCGCGCGTGAAGGTCGCCTCAGCCATCGATGAAAACGCCGTGGCCGGATATTTCGATCAGATGAGCCAGACCAACTACAACCAGTTGCTCGGTCAGCTTTATGAGTACAGCGAGTTGATGAATCTTAACGACTGGGGAGATTATATGCTCATCAAAAAAATGACGGCGCAGCTCGCCAGCGACGTCAACAACCAGCGCCTGCTCACCTGGTATCTGCTCGTACGCTCCGGCTACAAAGCCAAAGTAGCTTTCGCCGATAATCAGATTTACCTGCTGTTGCCAATCAGCAATCTGGTGTATGATGTGAATTTTTTTACCATCGACAACCAGAAATATTATGTGATGGATGCTGCGATCACCAACGTGTTTACCTACGAAAAAGATTATCCTGAATCACAAAAAACGCTAAGCCTCGACTTGTTGCGTGCTGTGGATCCGGGCACAGAACCCAAACAACGCATCATCAATTTTTCATACGATGGTCAATCCCACAGCATCCCGCTGAGTTACAACCAACATGCTATCGATTTTTACAACGATATTCCGCTGGCGGAGGTTCGGGTTTATTTTGATGCCATGGTTTCGCCCGAAGCCAAGACGTCGATGGCCGCTGCCTTTGCCCCGCTTGTTGAGGGATTGGATGAGCTGCAGGCCGTTAATTTATTATTACATTTTGTGCAAACGGGGTTTGCTTATCAAACCGATGAGGAGCAGTTTGGACACGAGAAATATTTCTTTGCCGAGGAGGCGTTTTATTACCCCTACTGCGACTGCGAGGATCGCTCCGTGCTCTTTGCCTATCTTGTAAAAAGTATGTTGGGATTGGAAGTTGTCGGGTTAAATTATCCAGGCCATATGGCCGTAGCAGTGCAGTTTTCGCAGCCTGTTGATGGCAATTATGTTATGGTGGATGATAAAAAATACGTAGTGGCCGATCCTACTTATATCAATGCTCCCGTGGGTCTGGCCATGCCCGAATTTGCTGATGTATCGCCCGTGGTTGTTCCTATCCACAATGGTTTCTTTATCGATCAACAGAACGACGCACTGTGGCAGGAAGTAATTGCCGCAGGCGGTAGCCGTGGCGACAATGGCCATGATTTGATAACCAACAGCGATGGTTCGCAACTGGTGGCCGGGTATTTTGCACAGCCATTTAGTCTGGGCAAAGTGCAGGCAGAAGCCGGGAAAGAGCCAGCTATGTTTGTAATGAAAACCGGCAACGACAACCAGCCAATATGGTTTAGCCGCAGCGAAGGTACCGGCATGGCCATGGCCTACGGCCTCACCGGCGATGAGAATAATAATATTTATGTGGCCGGCACATACAGCGGCGAAATAATGATAGATGGGCAAAAGATCAGCAGCAATTCTGAAGCGACCGACGTTTTTGTGGCTGCTTACACATCGGCCGGTAAATTGAAGTGGCTGCAAAAAGCGGTCATCGACACAGCCAATCCACAAAACGTTGTGGACAATCAACGGATTTCCTATCTTATCCGGTTAGATAAAAAGGGCAATTCGCTGGGCAACGAAGTTTTTATGGACAATACCGATTTTAACAATTTCGGGATTTTTGTAACCGAGCAGGACGAAGTGGCCGTAACAGGGGCTTTTGGCGTTACCACCGGAATGAATAACACCACTGTTTCCTACGCTTCTGTATCCGACTTTGATGCTGTGCAGGCGCTTAAAAGCGAAAACGACCGACTGATCGACGAACGCTACGAAAAAACTATCGCAGGATTATTTGCTGTAATAACGGTGGCGCAGAATAATGGAATGGTAATTCCCGGAAGCCAGGCACAACAGGCTATCGACAAATATAATCCGGATTTCAGAAAGAAGTACCCGGAGATTTATACCTTGATCGCCAAGGTTAGTTTTATCAAAAACCAACAAGGCATCATCACCCTGAAGACCGACAATGGAAAGGATATCAACATAGATATGATGCGCGTGAGCAATGACGCCCGCCTCAAAGTGGTGATGCTCGATTCGGGCGATGCACGCCTCGATGTGCTGTCGGGTATCAAGGTCGGGAAAGCCATCTGGTGGTATAGTTTGAATAACATCACACTTTACAAAGCCAGCGGCGATTTGCTGTTCGATTACGACAGCGACCATGCCCAGGCACGTAAAAATCTGAAAAAGGATCTTTTGTATTAAATAATATCAGGAAGAAAACGGCCTATGTTGAAAATTGAAATTCTGGGTTTTCTTTCTGACACCAAACAGGAGCATTATGGGCAAAAACAATGATTAAAACATGGAGACAAAAAGAATTAATTTGCCAAAATGATTTCAAAAGGTTTTCATTTTTGATTTGATACTTTTGTAAAACTTTCAAGGTTTAAACGAAGCAAAATACGGACAAATGAATATTGCAATTAATAACACGACTCGATACTATTTTTGCATTCATTATTTGATTTACTAATAACGCTAAAATTCAGAATTGGATTGATGCTCAGTAGAAAAAGTGAAAAGCGAATGGGTGTCGCACGAAAAAATTGTTTCATTTACGATAATAGTTCCGCAAGCTTTTTACTTAGCTTTTCCCGCATCACCTTTAGATTCTGATATAAAGCCTTTCTTCGGCCAAGCAGGAGTTGTTGCCGCAGCTTACTGTAAAAATCATTGATATATAAAGCCGTTTTTCCGGCCAGTGGTAATGTAAGCAAATATGCCGCTGCCAGCCCTGGGCAGTCCGATGCCCACCATACGATTCCTGTTTGTAGCACCGCCATCAGCGGCACTGTTATTATCCAGATGCCATATTCGGTGGTAGCCCAAAATGCCCGGTCACGGATTTTGCGCCGCACCACAATGGAAGGCGCCACAAATCCAACGAAGAAATTTATATATCCATAAACGAACAGTGGCAAAGCCATTAGCCCCAGCAGCAGTTTTCCGGCTAAAGATGCTGTCGGCGACTTATGCGCCAATACTGTATCCGTCAGGTGATGCTGTGCAAGCTGTTGCCGGTAGTTTTCGGCGCCGCCAAAAAGTTCAGCGGCCGCTTGTGGATGCTTTTGTTCATAATGTAGCAACTGATCGGCGAGTTGTTGCCGTTGCGTCACCTCATCCGCAGCATCCTTTGCGCTCTCTGCCGCTATATCCGTAAGCATCCATATACTTTCGTAATGCGCACGGCTGGCGATATTTAGCGTAAGCGAAAAAATGCGTTTTCGTAGCTCATCGCGCAGGGTAAGCATGGCCGTGTTTTGGTTTTCGGCGAAAGCCGCTGCATAGTCTTTTATATAAATGGGTTTCCCGAATTGCACCAGCAGCCGGCGATGATAATGGTAATAATGACTGTAAAAAAGCCCCACCGGAACGATGGCAATATCCATCGCAAATTTCTCATGTTCGGCAGCCATAAAAGCGATGCGTGGAATGGCTTTTTTGTGTGGTGCCGATTGCCGCCTGAAAGTATGCATGCCTTCGGGAAATATCGCCAGTGCGCGTTTGTTTTTGAGCACCCGCATGGAAAGATCAAACACCTCATCGTTTTTGGCCAGATTGTCTTTGCCGTCGCGGATGCGATAAACCGGGCTTATTTTCAGAAAATGCAATATTTTATTAATTACAGGATTCCCAAAAATGTCGGCGCGTGCCAGCCATACAGGCTGTTGACGAACATGGAGCAGCACAGCCATGGCGTCCATCAAAGCATTCTGATGGTTGGGCGCAAAAATAAGCGCCATATTTTTTGGAATATTTTCGCGTCCGCTAATGGTAATTCTGCGGTGCACCAGGCTATGCAGAAAGCGGGCATGGATGCGCAGCAGGTCGTAGCCCAAAGAGTAATTTTCGTGTTTCATTTGGCAAGCTGTATTTTGCGCCGCGACCAAAAGGTAGCCAGCGCCAGTCCGCTGATAATGTGCCACACGCCCCACCAGGCAGCAATAATGGTCATGCCTCCCAGCTCCATTTCCGGTGGAAAAATCTTGGGATTAAACATCAGCGCCAGCGCCAGTCCGGAGTTTTGTATGCCCGTTTCGATGGTGATGGAGCGGCGGTCGATTTGTGGCAGCCGCGTGATGGTTCCCGCC
>SABY01000262.1 GCA_009928785.1 Clostridia bacterium
TTGATGTAGGCTTCAAACATCTTTTGGCGTAGGTCGCGGTTGTCGGCATATTGTAGGAAAGGTATCAGGCTGGGCTTTTGAACAGTAAAAAGCCATTTGCCGGATTGACCTGCTTCGGCAGCAGCTTCCGCGGCGGCATTATTTACATTGTCGGGAAGTCCGGCCAGGTCGGCTTCGTCAGTTATAAAGAGTTGGAATCCATTGGTCTCGGCCAGCAGGTTTTCGTCGAATTGCAGCGAGAGCAGCGAAAGTTCCTCATTGATTTTGCGCAGCCGGTCTTTTTGGGTATCGTCGAGGGCGGCGCCATTGCGGCTAAAGCGCTTGTAGGTTTTCTCAAGCAACGTGCTCTGTTCGGTTGTAAGATCGAGCGCATCGCGTTGGTCATAGACGGCAGCTACGCGTTCGAACAGCGGCTGGTTGAGCATGATGTCGTCGTAATTTTTGGAGATAAGTGGCGAAGCTTCTTTGGCAAGCTGTTGCAGCTCTTCGCTGGTGTTGGCCGATTGCAGGTTTTCAAATACGGTGGTTACCTGGCGCAGCAACATGCCGCTGGCATCGAGCGCTTCGATGGTGTTGTAGAAGTCGGCAGGTTGTTCGTTGGCAACGATGACGGCAATTTCGGCCTGTTGTTCGTCTATGCCTTTTTGAATGGCCGGCAGAAAATGTGCATTGTTGATGCGGTCGAAAGGCGGCACGTTGTAAGGCGTGTTGTAAGCGGTGAGAAAGGGATTCATGTCGGAGTTAGTTTTTTGGTTGGTGCTGTTGCAGGCGGCAATAACGATGGTTGCGGCGGCTACAGCCATAAAAAGGATTCGTTTCATCGAGTTTGATTTTAGATAGTGATTGAAATGATAATAACAATGCAGCAAAGGTAAATTTATTTTGTGGGAGCCACCTTGCGTTATCTTGCATAGTTGTGAGGGAGAGACGGGGAGAGAAGACAAGAAAACAAAGAATAAACCACCGAGGCACGAAGGCACGGAAGGAAGGCAGAAGAAGAGAATCATATTTATTCTCTGTGGCATCGTGGCTTTGTGGTGAAAAAAAGGAATAAACCACGGAGGCACGAAGGCACGAAGGCACGGAAGGAAGGCAGAAGAAGAGAATTATATTTATTCTCTGTGGCATCGCGGCTTTGTGGTGAAAAAAGGGAAAAACCACGGAGGCACGAAGGCACGGAAGGAAGGCAGACGAAGAGAATCATATTTATTTTCTGTGGCATCGTGGCTTTGTGGTGAAAAAAAGGAATAAACCACCGAGGCACGAAGGCACGGAAGGAAGGCAGAAGAAGAGAATCATATATATTCTCTGTGGCATCGCGGCTTTGTGGTGAAAAAAAGGAATAAACTACGGAGGCACGGAGGTACGAAGGCACGGAAGAAAGGCAGAAGAAGAGAATCATATTTATTCTCTGTGGCATCGTGGCTTTGTGGTGAAAAAAAGGAATAAACCACGGAGGCACGAAGGCACGGAAGGAAGGCAGAAGAAGAGAATCATATTTATTCTCTGTGGCATCGTGGCTTTGTGGTGAAAAAAAGGAATAAGCCACGGAGGCACGAAGGCACGAAGAAAATGAATTAAATGACTCAGAGACGGGGAGACGGGGAGAAAATGATCCTCTGAACTGCAAAGCCTCAGCAGTGAAATATTAAAGAACCAACTGTATTTTCCGAACAAATAATTGTTAAGTTTGCAGGCTAAAATTAAAAAAAAATGAAGACGATGAAATTAGTCTTTACAAACCTTACTTCAATTCTCCTACAAACGGACAGTGGTGAGAGAGAGAGATAGAGACTCATGAAATCGTAATAGAATACTTCAATGCGTATATCTGCAAAATTTCTATCCGGCCTCCATAGCTTTTCCTGAAATTCAGAAAACCAAATTTTGTATTTCTATTTTTATCATAAAATTTAATCAACATCAAAAAATATTAATCATGAAACATATTCACTTTCTTCTGTTCATTATGCTGATGTGCTGCGGATGGCTGCCGCTTTCATCGCAGACGTGCAGCCTGGTAAGCCACAGCGACACCCTGACGGGTGGTGATGTGATACTGACCATTACCGACCTGGATGGCACCATCATCGACAAAGGCCTGGCCATGCCGGGATTCGGTTTTGATAATGATACCGTGCAGATCAACTGCACCCAGGCTGCGCCCCCCGACAACACGGTGGAAGTTTTTACCGACCTGATAGAACTGCCCGGCACCGATGGCGGTTTTCTGCCGCAGGATGTGCTTTACAACCCGCACAACGGGAAATATTACATCTACGGTTTTCGCAAAGTG
>SABY01000263.1 GCA_009928785.1 Clostridia bacterium
AGGGTTGAGCCGGTAGTTGATATTGGGCTGCGACCCGGCGAGCCGTATTTCGGCAAACGAAACACCATCATCACAAAATTCTCCGCCACCAGTCAGTTGGAAAACGGAAGGCAGCAAATAAACATGAATGGTGTAGGTAAACGGCACCCCGGTGCATCCGCCGGCAAAAGGCGTAACGGTGTAAATCACTTCGCCTTCGTCGGGAGCATTGGCGCCTTCAATAGTGATGAGCATGGCCGGCAGCGCAGCACTATTTCCGCTTTCTGTCCAACCTTCCAGCTCTGGTATCGATTCAGTTCCCTCCCATTGGTAAGTTACCTCCGGGTTTAAAATATTATTGGTAAAAGCTACCGGCTGGGTTTGCTCTCCGGAATTGATAAATTGCTCGTTTTGCAGATTAGTAATTTCTGCTACGGGAAGTATCTGAACCGTCAGCACATGCGCAGCCCCCGCGCACAATGCAGGAGCAGGACCTGTGGGGTTTATGGTGTAGGTAATAGTTTTTACGGCGTTGCAATGATTAACAAGTACATCATCAATCAAAAAGGCCGTTCCATCGCTGTTTCCGGTAATACATCCGGCGGTATTGTTTTGGGAAGTCCACGCCACCGTAGCTCCGGCCAGATCGGTAGTTATTGTGTAATTGAGTGGTTGTCCCGAACAAATCACTGTGTCGGCACTGCTTGTTACCATCGGCAGTGAATTGATGATCAGCGTGAGGCAATCATTGGCTGCAGCCGGACAGGGCGCACATGGCAATGCCGACAAACACAATGTTACGCTGCCATTGGCGAGGTCGGTGATGCCAGGCGAATAAATGGCATCTTCAATTGTACTATCATCAAAAATGCCATCCCCTGAAGTAGTCCATTGCAAACCACAATGTGCGGTGGCATTACCCGATAAAGAATAAGTTGCGTCGGCGCAAATTATTCCATCAGCACCGGCATCCACTATTGGTGAAGGAACTACGTCCACCACCACCGGCAAACCAAAGGTGATTCCCTGACAATTGGGAAAAGTACTGTTTTGGATGGATGTAATGGCAAAAGTGGTGGTTTCGGTAAGGCAAACATCCGGAATTACAAAAGGTGAGGCATTTATATTGTTAATCTCAAAACTCAATAATCCGGTGGTTGCATCCTCTCTAGTGTAGGTGACGTTCCATGGGCCGATTCCAATAATTTCAAAGGAGAGACCAAAGCAATCGTCCTGGCATACCAGCGGCGGCGCGTTAACCTGAGCGGAAGGCAGCGGTATCTCCACTACAGTAATTGTGTTGAGCATGTTAGCCGGACAAGTAGGGTCATTCACAAATTTAGCTACCACATAGTAAGTTCCCGCCAGCATATTGTTCCAGGTAAGCTCGCCACCCGTACCAATCACCGGAGCACCTACAGGCTGATCGACGGGCAATGCCACCTTATAGAGCTGGTATTCGGTGATCAGGTTTTGTGATCCTGCCAAAGTAAGCGTTATGCCGTTGGCGCCTTCGCAATAAAAAGGAGGAAACTGTATGGAAGTCAGCTCAAATTTCTCCGGCGCAGCACCAATGGTGAAAGTCCCGGTCATATCCTGTTTACAATTGGGATCGTCGATTTTGCGGGCGTGAATTCTGTACTCGCCGGGGTCGCATATTTCGCCCCAGCTCAGGCCATCACCGGTGCCGGGAATACCAGCGCCGTTATTGGGATACCATTGCCCGGTGGTATTGTTAATAAGAAAATACGCTATTCCTATTTGCGAACTACTCAGCGCTACTGTCGGGCAGGGGCAGTAAATTCCCGGCGGCGGACTTACAGTGTAGGCAGTGGGATTGTCAACGATTTCATAATTGCCGTTCATCACACTCCAGCAGGAGTCGCCGTGGGTGTAAAATGCACGGATGGTATAAAGTCCATTTTCTTCCATCATACCAAAACTGATGGAGCCACCAGCGGCATCACCAATCACCACAGGCTGAATCCAAACGCCATTGCGGTATATACGGTATTCGACACCCTGCTGTGAGTTGTCGAGCAAAATTTCTAATGGCTGGCAACCGGCGCCTACTGGTTCCATATTATAAATTTCGGGAGCAGGAACAACTATAGTAAAGTCTTCCATCCAGGAGAAGCAGTTGGTGGCGGGATTCACCGCTTTGATGGTATAGGTTCCTTCGTCCCACCATTGGCCAAAGCTTAGGTTGGGATTTTGTGGGTCGCACGAAACAGTGATCAATGGCCCGGCAATTTCGGCAGGAACCTGTGGGGGTGGTTCAAACCACAACTCATAGTCAATACCG
>SABY01000264.1 GCA_009928785.1 Clostridia bacterium
CGTATTGTGCGTAGTAAAGGTGGTCATCCCAAGCATGCCTTTGCCCCGTAAGTGCATTTTTAGGGATATATAATTATAATAGGTACTGTAAAAGTTGTGGTTTGCGTCGCCCAGGTCGAATTCTGTTTTTTTGACGGCAGCAATAGGTCCTGCAATTTCTCTCACATCAGCGAGGTTTGTGTTGTCGCGGCTATAAAAGTCGTTATCAACCAACAGTTTTTGGTATTCTATTTTCAGCTTTTGGTTCAGGCCGTTGGTGATTGCAACAACTTTGTCTGCATTTTCAGGAGTTTCTATTTGTAATCGGAGAAAGAAATTATCATAGATGTTCCATGGAGCGAAAAGAAA
The DNA here is from genome assembly GCA_009928785.1 of Clostridia bacterium. Classification (GTDB taxonomy): domain Bacteria; phylum Bacteroidota; class Bacteroidia; order Bacteroidales; family 4484-276; genus SABY01. Next base: position 349 of record SABY01000264.1, read on the forward strand.
TTCCTGTGTACCATCTCCATTAAAATCCCCATGATAGGTGATATTATCGTACAATTCGATCAGGTTATGTGGCAGAAAAACAGTGTCGGTGGTAAACGAACTGCCATGCGAATAATGGATAATGAAAAGATCGTTATTAGCAGAAGGACAGGTGGTAACAATGTCGCAAAATCCATCGCCATTAATATCCATTGTATAGGTATCATTATAGTTCAATTCCGGATCAAAGTCATCGTCTATCGGGCAAAAGTCCTGAATGATGAAGGTCTTACCAGTCGAATATCCCAATTCCCATCCGTGGTCTTCATGATAGGTAAGAATATCGGTGTTCCCATCGCCATTGAAGTCACCATAAAAACGCTTATGCCACTCAGAAGGGTATCCGGACGAAAAAATCTTTTCGAGCTGCATGGTCTCATTGTTAAGTTCGTAGGAAAAAAATTGTTCTTCAGGCGATATATTTTTTACGTGTATGAGTTCCTGTGTTCCATTACCATTAAAATCGATAAACTCAAAAGGAGAAAACAAGTTGGTATTATCGAAACTTTTGGAAGCTACCAAAGTAGCCTGAAAAGGACTTCCAAGTTCCGTAACTTCATAAACCTGTGCAATGTAATTACCTGTACCGCTTCTGTCTTTGAAAAAGCGTATGATTTCGCTTTGTCCGTCACCATCTAGGTCGATGGCATAAAATCTTGGACTGTCATCTAAAGAAACAGACGGAATACTGTCGTTACCCGCATTCTCTAACCAGGTGAATGCGTAATCTCCTCCTGATTTGTTATTAATAAAAATATCTACTCCTTCCCAATCGGGGCTCTCATCCTGTTTCCAACTTCGCAACAGGTCATCATATCCGTCGCCGTTAAAATCAGCGCTTTGAAAGCTTATACCCAGGCACCCCATTTCGTAAACGTTGAGCGTTTCATAATGATGCAGGGTTTCATTTTTAAAGTCATACCACTTAAAAAGCCAGGTATAGGAAGTAAGCGGCTTATAAACCAGAAAAACATCATCTACACCATCACCATTATAGTCTCCACGTACCATCTGGGTAAGTTCATGACTACAATCTAATGGGTCAGGGCAGATATAATAGGGTATCTCTGTCTCGTGAGCCTGCAAGGAATCCACACTCTTCTCCCCCCATCCCACAACGGTCGAATTGAGCCGTTCGCCGGTAAAACTGGTTTCGGTGATCTCGTTGAGGAAGGAGGCAAATTCGTCTTTGAAATAGGTGAAGCGATACTCACGGGCAAAATCCCCTTCGGCAAACGTGCGTATTTTGCGTAGCAGCAAATTGTTTTTTATCTGTGTGCCTCCCACAAAAGCTAAGGTGCTGTCGCTGCGGATTCCATAATAAAACTTCACTTTGTTGTATGGTATCAGGTCGGGGTTGGCCTTAGCGTTGCCGGTGTATTCGATGTAGTCGGGGCGCCAGGTGCCGGTATGGTTGTCTTCCAGGTAGTGGTACTTCATGTAGTTACCCCTGCGGTCGGTTACCTTGTTCATCATCCAGCGCACCACACTCGCGCTGTTTTGCTCCTGGTGGCGGGCATCTTCGGTGTAGCCGTATTGCATCTCGGTGCCGTCTTTGGTTATTACTGTCCACTTTAGCGGGCCGTTACCCGAGGTGCCATGGGCAATGATGCGGGTATAGCTTTCGGCTTCGGTAGCGTAGCGCACATCACCATTTGCCAGGTTTTCCATGAGCAGCAACCGTTGGCCGTTCCAGGCGTAGGCGTCGTTGTTGTCGAAGTCCACACCGTCGATGTAGCCATCGTGGTAGAGCGTGGTGCCGGTGCGTGTAATCATCGATAGCCCCTGCAGGTTCCAACCCATGCCCAGCATCCCGTTGCCCGACTGACTGCTGTAGCCCACGGCCAGTTGTGGCTGCATGCCTGCTGTGCCCG
>SABY01000126.1 GCA_009928785.1 Clostridia bacterium
GCTTGGCTTTTCCCATTTTTTTTTCGTGTGGATTAGCTCAATTCGTGTGAATTCGTGGATGATTTCCTCTCTCGTTTTAACGCTTCCATGTTCGCCTGCCGGCGAACGATGGAAGGTTGCCGCCAGCCAAAAGCTTGGCTTTTCCCATTTTTTTTTCACGTGAATTAGCTCAATTCGCGTGAATTCGCGGATGGTTTCCTCTCTCGTTTTAACGCTTCCATGTTCGCCTACCGGCGAACGATGGAAGGTTGCCGACTGCCAAAAGCTTGGCTTTTACCATTTTTTTTTCTTGTGAATTAGCCTAATTCGCGTGAATTCGTGGATGGTTATTTTCCGTGAATTCGCGGATGGTTATTTTCCGTGAATTCGTGGATGGTTATTTTCCGTGAATTGGTGGATGATTATTTTCCGTGAATTGGTGGATGATTTCTCCGTTTTAACTACCCCAAGATATTTCTGACAATACCATCGAACATAGTGATGGCCTGCGGAATGATTTTGTCGGGGAAGTCGTAGTCGGGATGATGCAGTTCGGGATGGCTTTTACCTGAACCGATTCCAAACATGGCGCCCTTGTACCGGGATGTAAAATACCCAAAATCTTCCGACCAACGGAATGGCGTATCAGGTTCTTCAATTTTCAAATTATTTCTTGTGGCCGTTTGCCGGATTATATCCACACAACTCTTATCGTTGACGGTAGCCGGGAACTCCTCGCGCCATTCTATTTTTTCGTGCAGGCGATAACGGTCGGCGGCCTGCTGTGCAATTTCTACCGCCTGGTCGGTGAGCCGCTGCATGTCGTCGTTGCGAAAGCTGCGCAGCGTAGCCATAACTTCGGCATAGCCGGGCGTGGTTCCAAAAGCTATTTCGCCCAGCCGGGTGTGGATAATGGTGATAAGTTTAAAATCTTCAAAACCCTCCTTCTCCATCGAAAGACCCGTAAACCCGCGGATTATATCAGCGACAGCCATGGCCGGACTAATGCCATGCTCGGGATTGGCGGCATGTGAAGTTTTTCCGGTGAGCCGTATTATCATCCCTTTGCTGGCGGCGGCAAAATGCTTGTCGCGCACCACCACAGTGCCGGCAGCAAAGCCCGGTAGGTTGTGTAAAGCAAATGTATAATTGGGTTGCAACGCTGCAAACTGCGGATCGTCGATCACGCGTTTTGCCCCCTGGCCGGTTTCTTCGGCAGGTTGAAACAGCAATACCACGCGTCCGCGCGATGGAGGCCGCTGATGCAATGCCTGCGCCACGCCTGCAAGTATAGCGGCGTGACCGTCGTGGCCACATTTGTGGGCTACTCCGGGGGTTGTCGATTTATACGCAAAGTTGTTGGTTTCGTTAATCGGCAACGCATCCATATCGGCACGTATCAATAGGGTAGCTCCTTCATCTTTCCCCTGATAAACGGCTGCCAGCCCATTACCGCCAAGGTTCTCGTAAATTTTATCGGGCGAAAACATTTGAAGAAATTCTTTGATCCTTTTGGCGGTTTCGACCTCTTTGCCTGAAAGCTCCGGATGCTGATGCAGCCTTTGCCGAAAGGCAATTATTTGACGCAAGTCGTCGTTTGAAATAGTCATTAAATCATAATCTTTTTGTAAACAAACCAATCGTAAAAATGAACAAGCTCTATCCACTAAAGTTCAAGCCGCGCTTCCGGGAGAAACTCTGGGGCGGCCACAAAATTAAGGATGTGTTGCAGATGAGTTGCGATGTAATAGAAAACTGTGGCGAAGCCTGGGTGCTATCGGGAGTAGCAGGCGACGTAACAGAAGTTGCCGATGGATTTCTGGCCGGCAACGAACTCAACGAACTGGTGGAAGTGTATATGGACGACCTGGTTGGGGGAAAGGTGTATCACAAATATAAAAATGAGTTCCCGATACTTGTTAAATTTATCGATGCCGCCGACTACCTAAGCATTCAGGTACACCCTGATGATGCGCTGGCACAAAAACGTGGCCTCGGCAATGGCAAAACCGAGATGTGGTACATCATCAGCGCCGACAAAGATTCAGAGCTGATCAGCGGATTTAGCCGAAAAGTAAATCAGAAAACGTATCTCGATCATCTCGACAATAAGACACTCAAAGAAATTTTGAATGTGGAAAAGGTGCAGGCCGGCGACGTTTATTACATGCCTGCCGGGCGTGTGCACGCGCTTGGACCGGGAATTTTATTGGCCGAGATACAGCAAACCAGCGACGTTACCTACCGCATCTACGACTGGGATCGTACTGACAAGAACGGCCAGCCACGGGAACTGCACACCGACGAGGCGCTCGAAGCCATCGACTACAATGTGTATGATGATTACAAAAGCCAGTATGCGGATGCCAAAAACGAAACCGTGGAGGTGGTGAAGGGAGAATACTTTACGACCAATCTGCTGCACATCGACAAGCCGCTGATGAAAAACTATGAGGAGCTCGATTCGTTTGTGATTTACACCTGCGTGGCTGGCCACATCAAGCTCGTATATCCCGATGGCAGCCTTACCATCAAAATGGGCGAGTGCGTGCTCATCCCAAACGAAATAAAACGCATCGATCTGCACCCTTCGATGGATTCTAAATTACTGGAAACTTATATCTTGTAAGATTGCGATTATTAGAAAAACCTATTTTTGCCACACCAATATTTACTGCTAATATTTTAAATCTATGAAAAACTACGCCTTTCTCATTGCTGCACTACTTTTTGTAACCATTGGCTACAGCCAGTCAGAAAACAAAGTGCTGTTCACGCTTCCCTCCGTCGATATTCAAACCGTTCAGGGTGAGCCTTTCAACACCAAACAAATTACCAACAACGGCAAACCGATCATTATCACCTTTTGGGCTACCTGGTGCAAACCGTGCATGAAAGAACACGATGCCATCAACGATGTGTATGAAGATTGGGTGGACGAAACTGGCGTGAAAATGTATGCTGTGTCCATCGACAATGCCCGCTCAAGTAAGCGCGTGTTGCCTACCGTTAATGGCAGAAGCTGGGAATTTGATGTACTGCTCGACCCCAACGGCGAGCTGAAACGTGCCATGAACGTAAACGTTCCTCCGCACACTTTTATCCTCAACGGCAAAGGCGAAGTGGTATGGCAACATATCGGCTACCTTGATGGCGACGAACAAGAATACATCGAGATAGTGAAAAAACTGGTTGCTGGTAAAAAGATCAACTAAGCAGTCCTGATTATTCATTGCTAATCAAAAAACTACTTTAACTTGAAAAATTTACGCTATAGCGCAATTGTGGCTTTGCTGATGTTGACATCTCTGGCCACGCGCGCACAAAATTTTATTGAGCAGGGACAAGTAAACGGCAACGTGCAGATCGACGCCCAATACTACAGCGAAGACGACAAGCTGGGCATTACCGATTCGTTGCTTAATTATCGCAAATTCGGGCTTAATGCCTTCTCCAATATCATCTACACCAACGGCGACTTCTCGGCAGGTTTGCGTTTGGAGGGCTACCTCAACCCGATGCTCGGCTTCGACGACCGATACGAAGGTATAGGCATACCCTATTGGTTTGCAAAATACAAAGTGGGAACGCTGGAAATGATTGCCGGCCACTTTTACGAGCAGTTTGGCAGCGGCCTGATATTGCGTAGCTGGGAGGAATGGACGCTGGGCTACGACAACAACTTTTATGGTTTTAATGCTCATTTTGCTCCTTACAAAGGTATAATGCTCAAAGGACTGGTTGGCACCCAACGCTATTTCTGGGAACCTTACGAAGCTGGCAACCGTGGCATAGTAAAAGGTTTGGATGGCGGCTTTTATCTCAACGATATGTTTGATGGCCTTGCCGAAGCCACAACAAAAATAGAACTGGGTGGTAGTTTTGTAAGCAAGTACGAGAAGACGGGCAATGTTTATTATACCCGTAACCGCGAATTTCTGGTGGATACCATACCCTGGATAGAAACTACCACCTACGAGATGACCATCCCGCACAACGTAGGATCGTGGGCAGCACGTGCCAACATAGGCCACGGCGGATTTAATTTTTATGGCGAATATGCCCGCAAAGGCGCCGACCCAAATGCTACCAACAGCTACATCTACCGCAAAGGCTCTGCTGTTTATTCGACGCTATCATACAGCACCAAAGGGCTGGGAATTTTTCTGGCAACCAAATGGATCGATAATATGAGCTACAAATCCAAGCTCAGCGAATCGGGCAACCCGGCCATGCTCGACATCAACTATCTGCCGGCCATCAGCAAAGAGCACCAATACAGCATGGCTACCATGTATCCTTATGCTACCCAGGCCAACGGCGAGTTTGGCGTGCAGGGACAGATAATCTATACCATTCCCAAAAAATCAGCAATTGGCGGAAAATATGGCGCCACACTCACCTTTAACTATGCACTGGCCAAGTCGATAGAAAAAGATTCGATATATTCTGACGTTACCGGTAGCATCACCGGCACCGAAGGCTACGAAAGCAATTTCTTCTCCATCGGCGATCTTACCTATTACCAGGATTTGAACCTTACCATCGACAAAAAATTTAGCCCAAAGGTAAAGGCCAAGGCAGGGTATTATCATCAGACTTACAATCTGCATGTAATCGAAGACAACATCTACGACGACAAAAACATGGTGTATGCCAATATTGGTGTGCTGGATGTTACCTACAAATTCGACAGCCGCAACTCGCTGCGAGGCGAATTACAAGGGCTTTTTACCAAAGAAGACGAAGGCGACTGGGTGGCAATGCTGCTCGAATACTCCGTGTCGCCATCATGGTTTTTCAGTGTGCAGGATGAGTTCAACTACGGAAACCCTGTGAATGATAAGCAGATTCATTATTATAATGTTTCAATGGGTTACATGCAAAAATCCAATCGTTTCTCGCTGCGCTATGGCCGCCAACGCGAAGGCCTGCTGTGCGTAGGTGGCGTGTGCCGCTATGTGCCTGCTTCTACCGGTCTAACACTCACCATCACCAGTTCGTTTTAAAACATCAAAATATTTTAGTTTATGACAAGGAAACTTTTCTTCACCATATTGCTCGCCCTGGCCATAGGTTCGTTTGGCTGGATGTCGTGCGAAAAAATCGATGAGCCGATAAAAATTATCGATCAGAAAATTTATCCCGAAAACCCTGATGACACGCTGTTTTTTAAAGATTCGGTAAGCACTGCTATGCGTCAGGTGCTGCTCGAAGAATTTACCGGACACCGCTGTGTAAACTGTCCGGAAGCCTCGCTGATGGCGCACGTGCTGGCCGAAACCCTCGATCACCGGCTGATTATTTATAATGTTCATGCAGGCAATTTTGCCGAGCCTCAACCCGGTACAGTTTTTAATACGGATTTTAGGAGTCCGATAGGTATTAAATTAAATACTGATTTCGGAATATGGGCTTATCCTTCAGCGATGATAGACCGCAAGCCTTACCAAAGTTCTTACACGATTCTTAAAGATAATTGGGAAACCCTGGTCAACGCCGAGCTGGATCAACCCAACGTTGCCAACCTGAAACTTGTAAGCATTTGGTTTCCCAAGCTCAGCACCCTGACAATTACCGCCGAAACAGAATTTCTGGTCGAACCTGCCGGACAGTATCGACTGGCCGTTTATCTTGTAGAAGACAGCATCATTGCGCCACAGCTCAATAATAAACCTGTCATTGGCGGCGATACGCTGATGAATTATGTGCATCGCAATGTGCTGCGCGATGCCATCAATGGCACCTACGGCGAATACCTCTCAGAATCTACAGGCCTTGCCACCGGCGAGATTTACACCAAACGTTATAATTACATTGTAAATCCCGACTGGGATATCAGGCACTGCAACCTGATTGCCTACCTCGGAAAATATGATGCTACCTACAATCTCATCGAAATAATTCAGGTGGTAGAGTTGGCTGTAAAAACAGATTAGAATCAAAAGCCAAGAATAAGCTTACACAATAATAATATCCTCAATATCTCTTTTGGGAACATGGTGCACGCCATCGCTGTCGCGCCAGTAGCGGATGTTGTTGTCTTTTATTTCTTCCACGACGATGGTTTCTGCGGGCTTGCCCAGCGCCAACACGAGCGCAATATGCAGGTGCTGCGGAATATTGAGCACTTGCCGAAGCTGCTCCCGATGGATGTTGGCAATCATGCAACCACCAAGCTGCATTTCGGCGGCGCCAAGCATAATGCTTTGTGCTGCAATTCCCTGGTCGTGGCTCGATTCGGTGCGTATTTGCGTATCTGCCAGCATTACGATGTAGGCCGCAGGACGTTCGCCAGGTTGCGGCCCTTCCCAATCTTTCAGATAAGCTGCCCACTTCAGACAATCGAAAATTTTTTGGTTCGTTTCTCTCTCATACGAAAGCATGTATTTGAGCGGCTGCAGGTTAGCTCCCGACGGTGAGAGCCGTGCCAACTCTATCATATCCACAAGCTGCTGGCGGCTTACGGATTCCTGTTCGTAAAATCTGCGGTAAGAACGGCTTTTGAAAACAAGGTCGTGGAGGGTCATCGTCTATAATTTTTCTATGAGATATTTATAAAATGCTTCTGTCATAACCTGATGGCTCTGGCTGTATGCCGCCAGCTTTTGAGCAGTAGCAGCGTCCATTGGCTTAGCGGCTTTGAGATAACCGGAGGTGGCGAGAGTATCGCTGATAAAGGGAACATTGGTAAGATGGCTGTTGCCAAAAATAAGTTTTGAAAGTTGTAACAACGAAAAGTCCTGACCCACTTGTGGATTGTAATAAAGTATTTGTGAAAACACCTCTTTGAGATCGATGATGCGTGCGGCCAAAGCTTCGGTGTCCTGAAGCATGTTGCTGTTGCGAACAGCCATCCGTTGCAGCAATTCTTTGAATCTGGCCGCGTCAAAAACTACTACACTTTCATTAGACGCGATGAGTGGTTGCAGAAATTTGAAAAAACTTTCGTCGGGTGAATCCGTGGCATTATTAATAAAATTAGAATTTTCGTTGCCACCCCCAAAACCTGCCGAAAGAGGCAGCAGGTCGTAGGGTTTGTAACCTTGCCAGGCCGGTACTGCCTGCCGATGGCTAAGCAAACTTAAAAAAATTGGAGCATTAGAAATTTTATTAAAAAAATCTTTTAAGCCGTTTTTATCGAAATATTCGCATCCGCTTTGCCGGCAGCGCAGCTCAATTTGTTGCGCCTGATTAAGCACCGCCGCATTTTTGATTTCCGAAAACTTTAAAGTTCCGGAATCATACAATGCAAACTTTTCTTCAGTGCTCCAATACGTGAGTTCCAAAACAGAACCCACCGGGACATTTTTATGGCAATGGCCAATAAAGTCGCAGGGATACGGCTGATTGCAATGTGTGCCAATGGAAACTTCGGGCGATTTGGTAAGGCCCACCACCCCAATCAACGCATCAATCTTTTGTGCAATTAAAGGCTGACGCTGCAGCACCTGATCGGTGACATCGGTTTTGACAAACAACTGGTGCAGTTCGAGCTGGCCGTTGCGAACATAGTCGGGATTGAGATGAACAAGAAAAAATTTGTCGATCGCTAACCCGGCGCCTTTCATCACATAATATTGCAAGGCTGCGTCCAGCAGAAAGGTGTCAGAAATCTTTAATGAACTTTTTACTTCATAGGCATTCCAGCTTTCGTTTTCGCGCACCAGCACATCGAGCATGATGAGTACCTGATGATGCTGAAAAACGGCTTCGTAGATTACATCGGCGGAAGCCTCGATAACAATTTGCTGTGTTTTTTCCAGCGACTTTGCATATTGCCGTGGGGATGCCGGCTTACAGTCGATGCCGTCGGGAAAGAGATTTTGCGCAAGCAGACCTACGTCAGTGCCACGGCTGAAACGGGCAAGCTGTTCGGGCGAAATCCTGTCGCGCAGAAAATAGCGGTGCTTGTATAGATACAGCGACTTGCTGCACTGCATGCCGCGTATAAAAGTTGATTTGCTGAGCAGATGCTTTTCCAATTTGTAATTATTATTTTGAGATGATTGCGCAAAGCTAATAGATTTCCTCTCTGCTTACACTTACAAGTTTAGGGTGCTAAAGTTGGTTCATGAAAAGCGTTGCAATTTCGACCGGAAAAATGTGAGAAGCAATTTGGAAGGATATCTCCATTGATTTCGTAATACCTTTATTTATTCTAATCTGTAGGCCTGAATAATCCAAAGTATTACTTTTGAAACCTGGATATTTCAATACTATGCCTGTTATCGTATTTCGATTACAACTGTTATTATTCTGTAGTCTAATTTCACCTGTGTTACTGGTGGCGGACATTGGCATATCCGCTGTGAAGCACGCCGAAACGAAACCTCCGCAGGGTGAGGAACGAATGGTGCTGCTCAACGAGCTATCCGAAACCATTCATCAAAAGGAACCATACCTCGCGCTTCAATATGCACGTGAAGCCTACAGCCTGGCTATCGAATACGAAAATCATGAACAACAGATCAAGGCTTTGCTCAACATCGGCGATAGCTATTACTACACTAAAAATTACGACAGTGCGGCTCCTTATTATCAACAGGCTTTGGCTGTAAGCAAACAATACGGCGAGGAATTGCTTTTGGCGAAAGCCCTCTATTTTATCGCTTGTTATTACGAAATGACCTACAACATCGACAGCAGTATTTGGTATTATCAAAGGTCGATAGCTAAATATGAAGCGCTTGAGATGCCCGAACGGATTTCGGTATTGAGCTATTTGCTTGGGGGTCTTTACGTAAAAAACGGCGACAAATATCTGGCACTCGAAGCGTACAAGAAATCGCTGGCCGCTACTGATAGCCTGGGGAAAAAACAGGAATCGGCCGAAACGCTCAATACCATCGGTGTGATGTATTACACCTGGGGTAACTATCAGAAAGCTATCGAATACTACACCCTTTCGCTACAGATAATGCGGGCCGCTAATAACCGGGCAGGAACAGCTCAGGCGGTCAACAATCTGGGAATAGTGTATCACGATATGGGCAATCTTGACGAAGCACTTAGGTATTACGAACAATCGCTCCAAATAGAACTCGACATGGGCGAAAAAGAACTCCAAACTTCCTACAACAACATCGGCCTCATCTACGACAACCGGAAACAATACGAAAAGGCGCTGGAATACTATGAGAAATCATTGGCTATAGCCGAAAAAATGAACGATCCCATTGGCGTTTCTACCGCGCTCAACAACATTGGGGAGCTATATGCTGCCAATGGTCAAAGCGAGTTGGCTATTCTGGTAATGAAACGCTCGCTGGAAATTGAAAAACAAAATCAGGACAAGCATGGTATTTCCATCGCTTATCGCAGCCTGGGCGAAATGTACTTCCTTGACGACAATTTTGACATGAGCCAGCGCTACAACGACAGCAGCTTCAGGCTGGCTAAAGAGATGCGTAGCCCGGAGCTTTTGCAAAAAAATTACATCAATTATTACAAAATCTTTAAAGCCCGTGGCCACTTTGACCAGGCACTCGCCTACCTCGAAAAAAATACCGCGCTGAAAGATTCGCTCTTCAGCGAAAATTTACAGCAACAAATTGCCGACATGCAAGGCAAATATGAGCTGGATCAGAAAGAAGGAGAAATAGAACTGCTCAACAGCAAAAACCTGCTTAACCAACTTAATCTCAAAAACAAACAATCCCAGTTGCAACGTCAACAAATGGTCCTCCTGATTCTTATAGCAGCAATTATAATCATACTCATTGGATTATTGGTACTCGCTAAGCAAATAAAGCGCAAAAAACAAGCCTACCTGCTGCTCGATGAACGCAACAATGAACTGGAACGTAGCCGTCAGCAACTGATGGATTCCAAAGAGAAAGCCGAGGAAAGCGACCGGCTCAAATCGCTGTTTCTGGCCAACATGAGCCACGAGCTGCGCACGCCGCTCAATGGCATCCTGGGATTTACTGAAATTCTGCGCACCGACCTCACCGATGCCGACTTCCGTGAGATGGCCAACATCATCCACAGCAGTGGCCAACGTCTGCTCGACACGCTCAACGCCATCATCGACCTCTCAGTAATCGAAAGCAACAAAACAGAGGTGCACATTATCGGCATCCGGCTGCCTGAATTGATAAATGATACCACATTGCTTTTTGCAGAAGCTGCGGCTGCCAAACATCTGCAGCTCATCGCAGAACTACCTGATGAGGAACCAATCATCTACAGCGATAAAAATATCCTGATACGATTGCTCAAAATTCTCATCAGCAATGCCATCAAATATACCGAAAAGGGATTTGTGCAAATCAACGCAGGGGTAATTAATGAAACTGCCGGGCAGCAACTGAAACTGAAAGTGACTGACACCGGCATCGGCATTTCTGCCGCAAATCTTGCCAATATTTTCGAGAAGTTCAGGCAGGGCAGCGAAGGTCATGCCCGCCTATACGAAGGCACAGGTCTGGGACTAACCATCTGCAGAAAATATGTTGAAATACTTGCTGGCAATATTCAGGTAGAGAGCGCTCCTGGGCAAGGCTCGACGTTTACCATTACCCTTCCGCTCAAAAAAGCGTCAGAAATATCAGACCCCTGAGATTGCAAAAGTCGATTGGCAAAGAATCCCCCAACATCAAAATTGTAAAAACTTTTGGCCGCCTTGGTTGTTTTTCAAAAAACCAAATCTAAGTTCTTAATGTAATATGATAAAAATCGCCATCCCCACTTCCGATAAAACCAGCGTGCACAAACGCACTGGTCAGGCAGCATTTTTTGCCGTGGCCACCATCCAAAATAACAGCATCAGCCATTTGGAGTTTCGACCCAACCCGCCACATACGCACGACGAAGATGACCTCAAGCACAGCCACCGCGAAATCATCCAACTTCTGGAAGGTTGTAAGGTGCTGCTGGCAAGAAACATTGGCAAAAATATGAAGGCTGCTCTCGATGAGGCCGGTGTGGCGTACGAAAAAACAAGCGAAGAATCCATCGGCGACGCTATCAGCCATTACCTCTCCCAAAAGGCAACGATTCTTTGATGGTTTAGATAGTTCTCAGTCCTCAGTCGGCAGTCCTCAGTCGGCAGTTCTCAGTTCTCAGTAATCAGTTCTCAGTCCTCAGTTCTCAGTCCTCAGTTCTCAGTTCTCAGTCCTCAGTTCTCAGTTCCTATGATGTGTTCGGCTTAGGTTGCACCTAAGCTGTATCTATTCTTGCAGGCTGTGCCTGCTCTTCTTTTCACATTGTTTTGGCATGACAACAGGCCAAGCCTGTAAAAATAAAACGGACGAGGTGCAACCTCGTCCAAACGCACGCTTCCAAAATCAATAAAACATCCGCCAGTGTTCGGAGTAAACAGTTTTGAATAAATTCCAAAATCAATAAAACAATTTCCAAATAAATCTCAATTACCAAACTGCTCCGGGGTTTGAGTTTTGAAATTTGTGATTTGGAATTTATTTGTGATTTGTAGCTTGGAATTTTTAGTAGAAGTTCCAAAAATCAATAAAACAATTTCCAAATAAATCTCAATAATCAAATATCAATAACCAAACTGCTCCGGGGTTTGAGTTTTAGAATTTGGAATTTATTTGTCATTTGTCATTTGGGATTTGGGATTTGGGATTTGGGATTTGGGATTTGGGATTTGGGATTTGGGATTTGGGATTTGGGATTTGGGATTTGGGATTTGGGATTTGGGA
>SABY01000016.1 GCA_009928785.1 Clostridia bacterium
CTCGACACCAGCATGGGCATGACGCCCATAGAAGGTGTGATGATGGGAACGCGCTGCGGCGACCTCGACGTGGGAGCACTCTTTCATATCATCAATAAAGAGGACATGAACCTCAAAACTGCCAACACGCTGGTGAATAAGTTCAGCGGCATCCTCGGCGTTTCGGGCATTTCGTCTGACATGCGCGATGTGGAGCTGGCCGCTGAAGAAGGCAACCACCGCGCGCATGAAGCTTACAAAATGTACGCTTATCGCGTAAAAAAATACATCGGCGCTTATGCCGCCGCCATGGGAGGTTTGGATGTGGTGGTATTTACCGGCGGTATCGGTGAAAACGATGCACTTACACGTGCCAATGTGATGGAAGGATTAGAATTTCTGGGAATCGATTTTGATTTGAACATCAATAAAGGCACCCGCGGAAAGGAAATCGTGCTCACCAAAGAAAACTCGAAAGTAAAGGTGGTGGTCATTCCTACCAACGAAGAGCTGATGATTGCCAAAGATACCTACGAGATTGTGACGAGGTAAAGCAGGCAGTCCTCAGTTCTCAGTCCTCAGTTCTCAGTCCTCAGTTCTCAGTCCTCAGTTCTCAGTTCTCAGTCCTCTGTTCTCAGTCCTCAGTCCTCAGTCGGCACAATATCGAATCTCGAATTTCAGACCCAACGGGGCGAAATCAATAGCATAGCGCAAAGCGATATGATAATAGTCGGCGAAATCAATAGCATAGCGCAAAGCGATATGATAATAGTCGGCGAAATGAATAAAAGCCCTAACGGGGCGAAATCAAAACAAAACGTGATGTTGTAAAAGAAAAGATAAGTGTGAGAAAAAGGATTTAGATTATCTCAAAAAAGACATAATTGGTATGAATTGAAAAAGAGAAACCCCGCCGAGAAGCGGGGTTTCTTTTGTTGGATGACTTTGGTAAATAATGGCCAATGCGTCGGGTTATTTTTTTCGTACCGAAGAGGCGCCGGAGGTATGCTGATCAACCGCCGGGTCGCCCGTGTAAACCACTGAGGATGCTCCGGAGGCATCAACTTTAAGACTTTCGGTTACCTGCACTTCTGCTTCTGAGGCACCACTCAGGTCGATGGTCATCAGGCGCACTGTCAGCTCGGGTGAGTCAAGTTCGGAAGCGCCCGACAATTGGAAATCGCAAACATCCGCCACACCTTGAAGTTCGACCTCCGAAGCACCGGAATATTCGCCTTCTAATTTGTCGGCTTGCAGCGTTAAATCAATTTCCGATGCTCCGCTGCCGTTCAACGAAAGGGTTCCAAAGTTGAGTTGTCCCTCATTTTTGATCTCGCAGGCGCCGGAGGCTTCAATTTGGTTCAGTTCTCTGAAAGTAACATAAACGTTGAGCTTTTTGGCCTCTCCGATGTTTTGGCGGGATCGGATTTCGAGCCGGCCATTGCTAACGTTGGTTTCGATGAGTGGGAACAGGTTTTCGTCGGCTTCCACACGCAACGATTCGGTGTTGCCCTGGGTGAGATAAACGTCGAAAGCACCGCCTACACTTATCTGGTCGAACGAATCGACGCTCCGCTCTTCAGATTTCACCTTGCCGTTGCCCTGAACGCCAGAAATGTATTCGCATCCGGCAAATGCTATGACTGCCGGGAAAAGAAATAAAAAATAAACTGCTGAAATGATTTTCATAATAGTATTGAGGTTAGGTTTAAAAAAAAATGATTTCGAAATACTTTTTTTGAAGAGATTTTTATCTGTGATAAATGTCGCCCGAACCTTTGGCTGAAGTGTCGATAGAAGTTGGGTTGCCATAATAGGTAAGATCGCCGGAGCCATAAAGCGATACTTTCAATTTACCCGAAACTGAAACCACCATTTCGCCTGACCCATGGCTTTCGGCAACTACGTCGTTGGCTTTGAGGTTATAGAGATTGATGTCGCCTGAGGCTGATTGTTTAAGTGTTACATTGTTGGCGCTGCCATTGAGTTTTACATCGCCGGAGCCATTTACCGAAATATTACACTGATCGAGGCGAACACCATCGGCTTCAAAGTCGCCGGAGCCGTTGACAAATAGTTCGAGATTGCCCTGGATACCTGACAACTCAACGTCGCCGGAGCCATTGATGCGTGCGACGACGCTCTTCGTTTGCAAATCCATTTCTACATCGCCTGACCCATTAATAAGAATCTCCAGGTCGTTGCCGCGGATAACGCCTTTGCTGTCCACATCGCCCGAACCGCTAATATTAACGCGTTGCAGATTAACAACCGTAACATAAACGGTCATCTTAGTAACCCTTGAAATACTCCCTTTAATACCTATTTCGAGGTTACCGCCAGAAACTTTTGTAGTCACCTTTTCCTGCAGGTTTTCATCGGTTTCGACGATCACGGCTATTTTGTCACCCTGCGTCAATACTACATCGGCAGAGGAAATGATGGAGATAGCCGTAAAATCGCCCACATTGCGCTCATTTGTTACCACCTTGCCGTTGCCCCGTGCACTTGTGCCAAACTGTGCATTTACAACGTTGGTCATCAGGAGCAGGCTCCCAATCAACAAACCCATCAGGAAATTCATTTGTACTTTTTTCATTGTTGCTGTTTTTATTACTATTAAAAAATGATTCTTCCTTATTTATTAAACCCCAAAACAACGCTGCCATAGGAACTCTCGATGGACACCATGGCTTTCTGCGGGTTGGAACCTGTGGTTCCGGCAAAGCTGCTTCCTGTCATAAAATTTTCGCGTCGGGAAAACTTAAGATGGGGCTCCGGAAAGTCAAAGTCTATCGAACCCATCTCCACGTCAAATTCGAACCTAAAGCTGGCGCTACTGTCGAAAGTAACTTGTGTAGAGCCAAAAGCATTTTCTATTTCAAGCAATTCGAACTCCGGCGAAACCTTCACGACTGTGAGCGCGCCATATTCTGTTTCAGCGCGCAGACTGTGGCCTAAGATAGTGATAGTGCATTCGGAGAATTTTGCTGACAGCTCGGCTTTTTCCACCTCGCCTATTTGCACGTTGCCCCCCTCCGACTCTATCTCGATCTGCGACACTTTGCCAATTTTTATATCGGAGTAGCTGGATTCGACGGTAATGTTGCCGGCTTCACCCAGCGATAGCGGGGAATACGATATTTCGACATCACCTCCCTGCATAAAACCAATCCGTCCATCGCCAAAATCAATCTCCACTTCATTGCGTTCATTTATCAAAGCGTCTATCTCCAACGATCCATATTCGGTTTGCACTTCGGCTGTTCCTCTCACCTTCTCGATATAGCAATTCCCAAACTGGTTGTGCACTTCGAGCCGCACAGCCTCAGGCATCATCACTTCCACTCGTATGGTGAGATTGTTGCGGTTGCCATTGAAGAGCCGGTCGTTGCTGTTGCTTTCGAAACTTACCTGCGATCGGTTGCCACTGAGGTCAAAGTCGATGCGATTAAAAATCTTCTCGGCAGCGTCAAGCGAATTGGCATCTACCATCGCGATAATTTTTACAGCAATAATTTGTTGTTTCCAGTTTTTGCAGGTAACGTTGCCATATTTGTGCTGGATGGAAAGCAGGGCATTATTATCGACATCAAATTTCTTGTCGGCCAGCACTTTCTCAAAATTCCCACCCACCGCTCTTGCCGAAATTCCGGTGAGAAAAAGCAAAATCAACATGATGACATTATAAGAAGTTTTCATAGCATATTTTTTTATTCTGATAGATTGTTAGTTGGCTTTTGTTTGAGTGTTTCAGCCTGATCGAGTTGTGTGAGGATATTTTCCATGATTCGTTCTTTCTGGCGCTTGTTGTTCACCAAGGCAGCTTTGAGTTTTTCGTTGCCGGGGTTTTTCATGTATTCTTTTTCAATTTTGGCCAGGCTGGCATCGAGTGCCTGCAATTGTTTTTCGGCCAATGCTTTTACACGCAGTGCTTCGGTTTCGTTGGGAGCAGCCTGTTCAATTTTTTCGACTTTCTGTTGTGCCATGCGGTCGTAGTAGTTAAAAACATTTTCAAGCTCTTCGGGCAGGCTAATTATCGTCACGCCTTCGAGCATAGCCCCGCCGAAGTGGTCGAACGAAATGTTTTTGAAAACAAAAAACGAGGAAACCAAAATGAGCAGCACCGCAGCGATACGGATCACGCCAGCCCAGTGGAATCGACGCGATTCTTTTAGATTTTCACTTTCGAGCTTGTCGAGAAAGCGCTTATGATGACCGTCGGGCAATGGCTGGTCATCAAAAAAATCTTTGTTTTCGCGTATTTTCTTTTCCAGGAACGACATGTTCTTTTTGTTTTTAAATTTTAAAAAATACTACCAATTACTCATCCCGGCTACAGGTGATAATCTGCAGCAGTTTTTGCTTGGCTCTCGAATAGCGGGTGCGCACATTACCGTACGACATCTGCAACACCTCGGCTATTTCCTGATGATCGTAGCCTTCGAGGAGATGGAGCGACAAGATGCTGCGATACTCATCACTAAGTTTGCCCATCGCCAGGCGGATTTCTTCGAGCCGGCAAAAAAGATTCTCGGTGATCTCCTGCTCCTCTGGTTCTGTATCGGCCACTTCGTGATGCTGATCGTTCAGCAAGGTCATCTGCTTTTTGCTCCGAAGATAGTTGATGGAATTGTTGATGACGATTCGCTTAAGCCAGCCGCCAAATTCTCCCTCAGCCCTGAAATCGCCGATTTTCTGAAATGCTTCAATGAACGAGTCCTGCATGATGTCTTCGGCCTGTGCAGCATCCATCACTATGCGAAAACTTGCATTGTACATGGCACGGGAGTATAAATCGTAAATGCGCTCCTGCGCCTTCCGGTCGTACAATTTGCAGGCTTCAATCAGATCGGCGTGCTTTATCTGTGCTGCTGGTTCCAATTTCATCAGTTAGTTGTTTGTATGACACATCAAAAAAAGTATTGTTACACTTTTTTATTAAAAAAAAAAGACCTGCCACTAATAGGGCAGGTCTTCAATTTTTTCTGATACTTTATCAACTATTGGCCTAAATAGGCTTTGAGCAGTTTGCTACGCGAATTGTGCTTTAGACGTCTGATGGCCTTTTCTTTGATTTGGCGCACCCGCTCGCGGGTGAGGTCAAACTTCATGGCAATTTCGTCGAGTGTAAGGCCGTGGTTCATGCCAATGCCATAAAAAAGATTAATGACATCGCGCTCCTTTTTGGTAAGGGTAGCCAGCGAGCGTTGAATTTCTTTTGCCAACGATTCTTTCATAAGGTCTCTGTCGGTGTGCGGGCTGCTGTCGTCAGAAATATACACATCGAGCAGGCTCATGTCTTCATCCTGTGTCAACGGCGCATCCATCGATACAGTACGGGTTGTAATTTTGAGTACTGATTCAATTTTGCTTTCCGGCAGGTCCAGTGATTCGGCAATTTCGTCGGCAGAGGGAGGGCGCTCAAATTTCTGTTCGAGTTTGGACGATTCCTTCCGGATGCGATTGAGCGATCCGACCTGGTTGAGCGGCAAACGCACAATACGCGACTGCTCGGCCAGTGCCTGCAAAATGGACTGACGAATCCACCATACGGCGTAAGAGATAAATTTGAAACCTCTGGTTTCGTCAAAGCGCTGTGCGGCTTTGATAAGACCCAGGTTTCCTTCGTTGATAAGATCAGGCAAACTAAGTCCCTGGTTTTGGTACTGTTTGGCTACCGATACCACAAAACGCAAGTTGGCTTTGGTGAGTTTTTCCAATGCCGTTTGATCTCCCTGCTTGATGCGCTGCGCCAGTTGCACCTCCTCCTCGGCAGTGATGAGTTCTTCCTTGCCTATGTCCTGCAGGTACTTGTCGAGAGATGCAGTTTCGCGATTGGTAATCGACTTGGTGATCTTTAGCTGTCTCATTAATTATTTTCCTTAATAATTTAGTAAAAGTTGTCCCGATAGATAATGCTTTTGTTGTTGTAATGGTGTATTAATTCCTGATACTTAACTATGCGCCAGAATTTTTATTGCGATAGCAAAAGGATAAAAGAAATTGTAAAAAAAAGTTAACCATGCAAGCTAACTAACACAGCTTGCATGGTCAATGTTTAATAAGTTTGAAAAAGTTCGGTTTTTGGCCAACTGACGATCAAAGCAGCGCCTATAGTCCAATGGCATAATAGGCCCGCTGACCGTTAGGATAAACGCCCTCGATGAGCACGCCACCCGACTTTTTGTTCAGCAGGTTTTTAATATCATCTATTGATCGAACAGGGATTTTATCAATCTCGGTGATGATGAAGCCTTCGCGAATGCCGCGATCCATAAGTTTGCCGCGATCCAGCTCAACAATTTTCATCCCATAGTCGATGCCCAGGCTGGCTCTTTCGTCGGCGGAGGGTTGCTCGAAGGTGGCGCCCAATTTACTGATGGCTTCACTTTTTGGCGCCGACACCAGGTCATAGTTGTTTTCGCGGTTTTTAAGCAGCACTTCTTTTTCCATCTGCTTGCCATCGCGAATTAAAACCACACTGATGCGTTCGCCGGGGCTGTGCTGGCTCACCGCTTCGAGCAACCGCGACACGCTGTTAACGGGCACTCCTTCAATCTGAAGAATCACATCGTCGGGGCGGATATCGGCATCAGCAGCCGAACTGTTTTCGACCACGGCAACTACAAATACGCCATGCAGGTCTTTTAGTTTTCGCTCACGGGCAAATTCGCTGTCGATGTCGCGGATAGACACACCGATGTATGCCCGTTGAATTTCACCATAATTAATAAAATCGTTCACCACTTTCTTAACGATGTTTACCGGGATAGCAAACGAATAACCCGTATAGCTACCAGTATTGGAAGCAATGGCCGCATTGATGCCAATGAGCTGGCCGGAAATATCTACCAAAGCCCCTCCGCTGTTGCCACGATTGACGGGCGCATCGGTTTGTATAAACGATTCGATGGCGGCAGAGGTTCCCAGAATATTAATGTCGCGCGCTTTGGCGCTTATTATCCCTGCAGTAACTGTGCTTGTGAGATTAAAGGGATTGCCCACAGCCAACACCCATTCGCCTACCTGTACATCGTCGGAGTTGCCATAGGTGAGAAAAGGAAGGTTCTCGTCGTTAATTTTTATCAATGCCAGATCAGTAGAGGGATCGGTCCCGACGATCTCTGCTTCGTAAGAGCGCTTATCGTTGAGGATTACCTCGATGCGCTCGGCATTTTGCACCACATGATTATTGGTAACAATGTAGCCCGCTCCCGAAATAATAACCCCGGAGCCGGAGGCCATGAGTGGCTGATTGTACTGTGGCTGTGGACGGCCAAAAAATTCGTAAAAGAAATCATCGTAAGCAGATGTACGCCGGCGCACCTCTGTTTTGATATGTACCACAGCGTTCACTGTCATTTCGGCGGCACGGACAAAGTCGGGGGCTCCCTGCTGCGGCACCGAAGCTACCGGATAGGCTGCAGGTTGCGCAATAAACGAATCGGATATTGCTGCCGAAGTACTTACAGGCTGCACAGCGTCGTGGCGGACGATGTTGATAAGCCCCACTGCAAGCATACCGCCGGCAAAGGCCACAAGTAATGTTAAAGCAAATCTCTTCATAATGCTATTATTTTTTTAATAAAATGATTTGAAAACAAATGATTGGCATCTTTATCAAGGATCAATCCACAAGCAGAAATGTCATGAATAAGATGATAAAGCCTGCATATTAACGACATCCCAAAAGCCTAATTTCTGCAGTGCCGTTAAAAGTTGTTAAGCATTCGCGGAACAAGAGTGGAAGGCTGCAACTACATAAAGTCAGACAATAGCAAACTCCCGCCTCCGGTTAACCAAAAAATAGCGTTTTTTGTATTCATATTAATAAAGGTATGAATATAGACTTTGAAAAATACGAAGGTGCCGGCAACGATTTTATCATTATCGACAACCAACGAAACCATTTTAAAACAGATGTTGGCATTGTAAAACTTCTGTGCGACCGGCACTTTGGCGTAGGCGCCGATGGCTTGCTCTTGCTGGGCAACAGTCGGGATTATGATTTTGATATGCGCTACTTTAACGCCGATGGCCGTGAAGCTACTATGTGTGGCAACGGCGGCAGATGCATTGCCTGGTATGCCATCCGCCGTGGCATCAGCGAAAAGCAGCTCACCTTTAGCGCGATGGATGGGATTCATCACGCCCAACTGGTGCAGGAACAACAGCAGCAGGCTACCCTACGCCTAAAGATGAACGATGTGGAAAATTTCGTGCAAATAGATGGGAATTATCGTATCGATACGGGATCGCCACACCTGGTAGTGCCTGTCGAAAACACAACCAGCATAGATGTGCAGCAGCAAGGCAGCGCTATCCGCTATAGCGACCGTTTTAAAGAAAATGGCATCAACGTAAATTTTGTTCAAAAGATAGCCCCGCTGCATTTACGCATGCGCACCTACGAGCGGGGTGTAGAAGCCGAAACACTGGCCTGCGGCACCGGCTCGGTAGCAGCAGCCATCGCATTATTGTTACAAGATAACGTCAACAACGGAACGGTGATAATAGACGCCAAAGGCGGAAAGATGCGCGTTACCGCGCGCCGTGAAGACGATGGTTTTAAAGGTGTGTGGCTCGAAGGTCCGGCAACTTTTGTATTTAGCGGAAGCTACCAAACCAAATTCTGATTCATTATTATTAAATGTCAATATGACGCTAACCGGAGAAAATATTTTTTTGCGCGCCCCCGAGCCAGAAGACATCGACCAGCTTTACGAGTGGGAAAACGATCCGGCGGTTTGGCACCTGAGCAATACGCTGGCACCTTACTCCCGCTTCGACATCGAGCAATATGTGCTTGCGGCTGCACGCGATTTGTTTTCGGTAAAACAGTTGCGGCTCATGATCATGCTTCGCGAGAATAACCAAGCCATCGGCGCCATCGATCTTTTTGAATACGACCCGCTGCACCGTCGCGTCGGTACGGGCATACTGCTTGCTTCTGCTCAACGAAGCAAAGGCTATGGCACCGAAGCACTCCGGCTGGTGATCGACTATTGTTTCACAATCCTCAACCTGCATCAGATGTATGCTTCCATTACCACCGGCAATTCAGCCAGCATAGCCATGTTCGAGAAACAGGGATTTGTAAAAACCGGCACCAGGCAGCATTGGCGCCTGGAAAATGGCCAGTGGAAAGACGAACAATTTTACCAACTTTTGCGCGCTTAGCTAATTGCTGATTATCTATTAAAATGAAAGCAACTACACGCAAATTTCTCATTTACGGCGCCATCGGCATCATTTTGATTTTGGCAGCCACAGTAGCTGCCGCTTTTTGGGTGGTGGTTTATAAAAATAATGTGAACCTGGCCACGGATGAAAAGAGCTATCTATACATTCCGACGGGATCGGGCTACACCGATCTGATTGATAATATTACGCAAAGTAATTTGCTCAAAAATCCACACACCTTTGCCTGGCTGGCGCAACGCAAAAACCTGCCCGCGCATGTCAATCCTGGAAGATACGAGATGACAGAAGGCATGAACAACAACGAATTGATCGACATGCTGCGATCGGGCGCACAAACTCCGCTGGATGTGGTTTTTAATAATCTGCGCACCATCGAGCAACTGGCCGGTGTCGTTGGCAGGCAGATAGAAGCTGACAGCCTGTCGATAATGCAATTTCTGCACAGCGCTGCATTTTACCATCGCTACGGGCTGACCATCGAAACTGCGCCCGCTTTATTTCTTCCCAACACTTACGAGTTTTATTGGAACACTACGGCGGAAGGTTTTGTGGAGCGCATGCAACGCGAAAACAACAAATTTTGGGACGACGAAAAAAACGCCAAAGCTGCCGCCGCCGGCCTGGATCGGGTGCAGGTGAGCACACTGGCTTCCATCGTCGAGAAGGAAACCAATCGCAACGACGAAAAAGCAACGATAGCGGGCGTGTATCTCAACAGACTCCGACAGGGCTGGAAGCTACAGGCAGACCCGACGGCAGTTTATGCCTATTATCGGCAAACCGACTCTTTGCTCAATCGCGTATATCGGATACATACCCAAATCGACTCACCCTACAACACTTATCTCCACGAAGGCCTGCCGCCCGGCCCTATCTGCATCCCCTCGGCGAGCAGCCTGCTGGCAGTGCTCAACGCCGAGCACCACGATTATATGTTTTTTGTAGCCCGTCCCGACGGTTCGGGTTACCATACCTTTGCCCGCACCTACCGGCAGCACCTCAACAACGCCCGTGAACATTACAAGGCTATTAACCAACGAAGTAAAAACAATTAACAATGAAAAAATACACTTTTATATTGGCCACAGTGTTGCTTCCGGCTATGATTTTCATGGTATCGTGCAGCAACCCGCAAGAAGAGGCACAGCGCCATGTGCGGCAGGGCGAAATTCTTTTGCATCAGTCAAGGATTGATGAGGCGATGGAACAATATCAGGAGGCTGCCGGTCTGAATCCCGACAATGCAGAAGCCGTTTATGGAATTGCGCTGGCGCTGATGAACAAAGGCCGCTTCGAGGAGGCCATCGAACAACTCGACAAAGCCATCCTGCTCAAAGCCAACTACCCCGACGCCTTTTATAATCGCGGGCAATGCCATTTCTACTTGGGCGATCGCTATAGTGCCTGCGACGATTGGAAAATTGCCGATAGTTTGGGAAAACCAAATCTTGAAGATAAACTTTCAAAATGCCGCTAATTATTCTAAATGCAGATGCCCGATTTCTAATGTAAAGCACAAAATAGCAAGAAACGACTGACAAGTAAGATTAGCTGACACAATCATGCAGATGATTGTCTATTTTTGCAGATCGGTTTTATCATCATTTAACTACAAAAACAACAAAATACTATGGGTCTGAAATGCGGCATCATCGGGATGACTAACGTTGGCAAAACAGAAATTTTCAATTGCATCTCAAAAACCAAAGCTGAGACTACCAAATTTGCTTTCAGCACCAGCAAATCGAACATGGGCATGATAGAAGTGCCCGACGAGCGACTATACAAAATTGACGCGTTGGTTAAGTCGGCACGGGTGATGCCAGCCAATGTCGAAATAGTGGATATACCGGGGCTTGCCAAAGGGTCGAGTCATGGTGAAGGCGTAGGCAACAAGTTTTTGGCCGACATCCAGCAAACCGACGCCATTATCCACGTGCTGCGTTGCTTCGACGACGAAGAACTGCCGCATGTAGAAGGTTCCATTGATCCGGTGCGCGACATGGAAATTGTTGACCTGGAGCTGCAGGTGCGCGATCTGGACTTGGTAGAACGAAAAATTGTACGCCTCGAAAAAGCTGCCAAAACCGGCGACAAAGAGATGAAACGCCAGGCCGATGTGCTGCGCCTGGTGGCGGCGCATCTCGAAAATTTTGGTAACGTCCGCGATATGGAACTCGATGCCGACGACAAAAAAAATATTATCGACGACATGTTTCTTCTCACCGCCAAACCGGTGATGTACGTCTGCAATGTTGACGATGGCTCCGCCACCAAAGGCAATGCTTATGTAGAAGCTGTAAATAAAGCTGTGGCCGAAAAACAAACCAAGGTGATCGTAATCGCCGGAAAGCTCGAAGCCGAGATTGCTGAATTGGAGGACGAAAACGACCGGCGCGAATTTTTGAACGATGCCGGCCTCACCGAACCAGGCGTCAACAAAATGATTACCACGGCCTACGAAATGCTTAATCTCCAGTCGTTTTTCACGGCAGGCCCCAAAGAAGTGCGCGCCTGGACTATCCACAAAGGCATGACTGCACCCCAGGCTGCCGGCGTAATTCACAGCGACCTGGAGCGGGGCTTCATCCGCGCCGAAGTGATCAAATACGACGACTTTATGAAATATGGTTCGGAGCACGCCGTGAAAGAAGCTGGAAAATTTCATGTGGAAGGCAAAAACTATATCGTTCAGGATGCCGATATGCTGAACATCAGGTTTAATGTGTAGGATGGGGGCGGTTATCAGTCCTCAGTTGGCGGTTCTCAGTCCTCAGTTGGCAGTTGGCAGTTGGCAGTCCTCAGTTGGCAGTCCTCAGTTCTCAGTTGGCAGGTGGCAGATGATAGGAGGAAAAAGGTAGTTCCATTGACGAAGGACGAAAAACGAGGGTTTCTTTACGAAAGATATTTTGAAATCCTGAATATCGAATCTTGAATATCGAATTTTGAATCTCGAATTTTGAATCCCGAATCTTGAATTTTGAATTCGCGCAAAGGGTGGTTCACTCGTTTTATAATCCTTCAACTACCTCCGCAAAAATCTTATCCAGCTTTTCGCCGGCCACTGCTGCTACCCGCAAAATTTCTGCAAGCTTCACAGGCCTAAGATTGTCGGGATCGCATTCATCGGTAATAACAGAAACAGCAGCCACCGGCAATCCGGCATGATGCGCTGCCAGCACCTCCGGCACCGTTGACATGCCCACCACATCGGCGCCAATAGTAGAAAGATAACGGTATTCCGCTGCCGTTTCCAGATTAGGCCCCGCCAATGCAGCATAAACTCCCTGGTGCAATGTTGCCTCAACTTTGGCAGCGGCGGCTAACAAACGCTCGTTAAGCTCCTGCGAATATGCGCGACCCATATCCGGAAATCGGGGATCCAGCTCATCAAAATTTTGGCCGATCAGCGGGTTGTCATTCAGCAGATTGATGTGATCGGTGATGAGCATCAGCGAACCTTTTCGAAACGCGGGATTCATCGATCCACAAGCATTGGAGATTAAAAGTTGCTTTACGCCTAACGACTTCATCACACGCACCGGAAAAGTAATCTGCTTCATGCTGTAGCCTTCGTAATAATGAAATCGCCCCTGCATGGCAACGATGCTTTTGCCAGCCAGCTTTCCATAAACCAGCCGGCCGTGGTGCGATTCGACAGTAGAAACAGGAAAATGCGGAATGTCGGCGTAATCGATGGCCACTTCAATTTCGATTCGGCTGGCCAGCGAGCCCAACCCGGTACCTATAATGATTGCCGTTTCAGGATTTACTATCCCCCTGCCTTTTAGAAATGCAACGGCTTCGTTAATTTTATTGATATAATTATCCATCAGAGCTATTTGTAATGAGTTGCCAAAAGTACGCATGTGCCGGCAATTCAGGCAAACTTATTAATACAAGCACCTCCAACCATTTGGTATCTTGTATTTTTGAACTTTATAAATTATTTGGAATCTGCTCTATTGACTTTTGGGATTTTGTTAGACTTGTTCTATTAACTTTTGGAATTTCCTGCCGGGTGCCAAAATTTCCTTCTATTTTTGTCGAAACGATTTTAAGATTGACATTAATACCCAAACCATAATTTGATAAAGAAAACTTTCTTGCTGCTGCTATTATTTCTGTTGTGCAGATTAACGCCTGCTCAGGAGCCTGTGCCGTCTGCACCGGCTATTACCACACGTATTCTTTTCGTTTTTGATGCTTCGCAGAGTATGTATGGTCGCTGGCAGAGCGATATGAAACTGCATATCGCACAGCGCATTTTGGGGCGTGTACTCGACAGCCTGAAACACGTCAACAATCTGGAGCTGGCGCTGCGGCTTTACGGACACCAGAAGCCTTTTCCACCACAGGACTGCGACGATACCCGGCTTGAAGTTCCCTTTGCTCCCAATAATATTGCAGAAATAAAAAACCGGCTTTCTACCATCAATCCCAAAGGAACCACTCCCATAGCCTATGCGCTATCGGAGGCACGCCACGACTTCCCGGCTTGCGATCATTGCCGAAACATAATCGTGCTCATTACCGATGGCATCGAAGAATGCGACGGCGATCCCTGCGAAGTTTCCAGAATGCTACAACAACAAGGCATCACGCTCAAACCTTTTGTAATAGGCATTGGCACCGATTTTAGCGAATCGTTGGATTGTGTAGGCAACTTCTACCCGGCTTCCAGCGAAAACGATTTCAACAATGCGCTTAAAGTGGTAATCCGGCAGGTGCTCAATGCTACCTCGGCGCAAGTGAACCTGCTCGACCTGTCCTCTCGGCCTACCGAAACCAACGTAAACATGACTTTTCAGGATCATGTGAGCCAAAAAATCCTGTATAATTATGTTCATACTTTCAACAGCAAAGGCCTGCCCGACACGCTGGCGCTCGATCCATTGGTAACCTACGATATAACAATTCACACCCTGCCTCCCGTCAGGCGCGATAGTGTGACAATTGTTGCCGGAAGGCACAATATCATTGCCTTTGATGCAGCACAGGGAGTGCTCTCGCTGCAGGTGGGTGGCAACTGGCGAACACTGAAAAACCTGCAAGCTATCGTGCGAAAACATGGTTTCACCGAAACACTTAACGTGCAAAACTTTGGCGCCACGCAGCAGTACCTCACCGGCATTTACGATCTGGAAGTGTTGACCCTGCCTCGGCTTTATATCGACAGTGTTGTGGTTCGCCAGAGCCACACCACGCTGATAGAAATACCGCAGCCAGGTATTTTGGCGCTGCGCCGCTACACCGATGGCTACGGGAGTTTACTGGTAGAGCGCAACAATGAGCTGGAGCTGATTTATACTTTGCCCCAGAGCAAAGACCAAACGGAAAATTTGTTGCTGCTGCCAGGAGATTATCGCATTGTGTATCGATCCAAATGGGCTGATAAATCCTTATACACCATCGAGGAGCGTTTTAAAATTATTTCCGGAAAAACCACTGAGATAAAACTGACACGGTGAAGAAAGAGGTTGGAGGATAGAAGGTGGAGGTAGAGGGGGGTAGAAAACTAAAAGGATAAAGTTGAGTTTTAGAGATTTCGATGCTGCACATGCGGCATCATAATGACCTCCATGTTTTTTTAAATGGTGTGAGAGAAGGCGCGCTCCGCGCGCCTTCTCTCACCCCTACCTAACTTTCATAACTGCTTGTCATATTGAGCGAAGCGAAATATCTAAATAAACGAGCTTACATTATGGACAGACATTATTAAATGTTTGTCTTTTTAGTTAGTTTTCACACAGATTTAGCAGATTGAAATCCGCGAGTATCAACGAAATCTGCGAGTGATAAGCTTTATGTGATGGAAAACACCGACTGTATGGACTGACACTATTGAGCCTTTTCACCAAACAGCCGCGTTACTTTTTCCACAATGGTCATGGCAAGTTTATAATTGGATTCATGCGTCCATCCTGCGATATGAGGCGAAAGCACCACCTGGTCGGAATGGATGAGCCAATTGAAATCTTCGGGCAGGCTTTGCTGATCCAGCGATTCAAAGGAGAGCTTTTCGTATTCGAGCACATCGAGGGCAGCGCCCAGTACTTTGCCTGCCTTTAGTTGCTGTACCAAATCAGCGGTTTTTACATTGCGTCCGCGGGCAGTATTGATAAGATAAATCGGCTTACGAAACTTTTTTAGATAGGCTTCATCCACCAGAAACAGCGTTTCGGGCGTCAGCGGCAGATGCAGACTTAAAATGTCGGCTTCCTCAAAAATGGTTTGCATATCGCTTTCGCAAACGTAATCGTCAGAATAGTTGGTTTTGTATTTGTCGTAAGCTATTACTCTGACGTCAAACCCTTTGAGCACACGTGCAAAAGCGCCGCCCATATTGCCATAGCCGATGATGGCCACTGTTTTCCCTTTAATTTCTGTACCTCTGTTTTCTTCGCGCAGCCATATTCCCTGCCGTACTTCCCGATCGGCAATGCGAAGCCTGTTCATCAGCATCAGCAGCATCCCCACAGCATGTTCGCCCACGGCATCGCGGTTGCCTTCGGGAGCATTGAGGCAGGCAATGCCCATCGTTTCGGCGTAAGCCACATCTATATTTTCCATGCCGGCTCCTACCCTGCCGATAAATTTCAAATTACTTGCGGCGCTAAGCATCTCTGCATCCAGCTTTATCTTACCCCGGATGATGATACCAAAATATTGGTGAATAATGCGCAGATAGTCGGTGCGCGAATAATCAGCAAAATAATCGCATTGGTAACCCATGCGCGTAAGCTCCTCGGTGAGAATAGGGTGTGCAGTATCAACAAAAAGCACTTTGGGTGGCGTCATAGAAGAAGGATGTTTTGGCGAAAATAAAGCTAATCGGCCAGTGGGGAATTATTGAGGCTCCACATTATCCAACACTGCCGAAAGTCGGATGGCAGCCTCTTTAAAAAGGTTTTCGGTGGCGTGTTGTATCATGGCGCCATCAGAAGGAAATTCCTGCTTGCGCGAACCAATCAAGCTGGCTGCCTCCGGGCTGAGTGCGTCAAGGTCGCCTTTGAAACGGGCATACCGATGCGTAAAATGTGAAACTCCCTTCACCGGTTTGCTCATTAAAATTTTCCCATCGGGCACCGACACCAGAAGTACCTCTCCAAAAAGCTGTAGCGACTTCTCTTGTTGATATTCGCTGACGTAGCAAGCCAGCGTTTTATACTTTGGAATTTCAATTTTTTGTCTGGCGCTGTCGCGAACAAAATCGCCCCGTGCATCAATTTTGTATGCCAATCCATCCTGTATCTCAACAGATTCAGAATAGGCCAGCTCGCCACTTTTTTCGGGAGCTATTTTTACATCCGTAATTCTGATTTCCGCATAAAGGCGGTACGGGTCAGGCTTGTGATTAACAAAAAAAACGGAGCGGGTATTATAGGGCGCGAGATCGCTTTCGCTGATAAACTCGGCCATGCCGGGAGGTAGCGGATAAGGATAATCGAGCACTACTTCATAATACACTGGTGTGGGAGCACAACGCTGCAGGCTGTCGATAAGCCGGCTGGTGTTGCGATAAAGAGAATCGATGCTGTTGACCATTTCCAGGCATTGTAAAGCATCCGTAGATTTGTTGGTTTTTAGATGATGGCCAGCCAAAGTGTAATAATACAAACAGGCTTTTTGGCGCGTCTGGAAAAGAGGTGCAGAATAGTCGTAAGAGGTTACATTAATTTGCTGCCTGACGGCTTGGGGCAAAGTGCCGAGCTTCAGTTGGCGGGCGTCGAGCCGCTTGTAGCGTGCATAGATTTCGTGCCAGATATCCGGCTCACCGGAATGCAACAAAGCAACAATGGCCGCACTATCGGCGATGTTGGCCTGATGATAATATTTATTGAGCTGCGTGATGGCCTTCGGTGAGTAGTTATTCTTCTTTAGTAAACCATCGATGGCCTGGTCGTAATGATGCTGCTGGGCAAGCTGCTGCGGAGAGTTGCAAGCGGATATTAACACCATTAGAATTATTATTACCAAAAACCCTTGTCTGGCGGGCGATTGAAGGCGTAAAGCATGTTTCATTATTAAACAAATTTTTCTATTCGGCGGATAAATTATATTTTCGACATCTTTTTTGTTTAAAAGCACGAAAGTTTACAATTTTAGTACCAAACAACAAACCACATGTGGACATATCTTGCCCGACTTATTTTGCGCCGACGTTATTGGAATCTTAGCATCATATTGCTGCTAACAGCTTTTATGGCTTATCAGGCGCGGCAGGTCACCATGTCGTACGAATTGGCTCAGATGCTGCCATCATCCGACAGCACCAGCATCTTGTATGAGGATTTTAAAAATACTTTTGGCGAAGACGGCAGCGTGCTCTTTATCGGCGTGCAGGACACCAACCTTTTTGAACTCGACGAATTTAACGCCTGGTACGATCTCACCGAGAGCATCCAGCAAATCGACGGTGTGGAGGGCGTTCTCTCGGTTACCAAATTATATTATCTGCAAAAAAACGATTCGCTAAAAAAATTCGACTTCCTGCCGGTTTTTAACAGCAAACCCCAATCGCAACAAGAACTCGACAGCGCCATGCAGGTAGTAATGTCGCTGCCATTTTACGACGGACTGCTTTACAATTC
This sequence comes from Clostridia bacterium, assembly GCA_009928785.1. Classification (GTDB taxonomy): domain Bacteria; phylum Bacteroidota; class Bacteroidia; order Bacteroidales; family 4484-276; genus SABY01. Next base: position 17,781 of record SABY01000016.1, read on the forward strand.
CGAAAACCATTTCATCATGATGGCCGTAACACTCGAAAAGGAGGTGCTCAACACCAAAGAACGCGTAGGTCTGATTTTTAAAATACGCGATACCGGCAACGCTTTCGCGGAAAAGTTTGGCGTAACAGTGCACTATTCCGGGCTGCCATTTATCCGAACCATTACCGCCAAAAAAATTGAAAACGAGCTACAGCTTTTCATTATCCTTTCGCTGGTAATAGCCAGCATCATATTATTAATCTTTTTCCGCAACTGGAAAATAGTTCTGGCCACCATGCTCATCGTTTTGATTGCTGTAACCTGGGTGCTGGGGGTTTTGGTGCTGTTCAATTACAAAATCACTATCCTTACGGGAATTCTGCCGCCATTGCTCATCGTTATTGTGGTGGAAAACAGTATCTTTTTGCTTAATAAATACCACACCGAAATCATCCGGCATGGCAATAAGATAAAGGCACTTACGCGTGTGGTAATTTTTATCGGCAACGCCAACCTGCTCACCAATATGACCACTGCGGCGGGCTTTGCAGCTTTCATCATCACCGGAAACCAGGCGCTCGTCGAATTTGGAATAGTAGCCTCCATCAGCATCATGGTGGCTTATTTTCTCACCTTATTTTTAATACCCATATTTTTCAGTTTTCTCAACCCACCCAAAAGCCGCCACACGCAGCATCTCGACAAGGGAATTGTTACAACATTGGTGAATGGCGTGGTAAGAATTGTGCAGCGCCATCGGACAGCTATTTATATAATAACAGGTGTGTTGCTGCTTACAAGTCTTTATGGCATTTCGCTGCTGAAAACCACCGGCCGCATCGTGGATGATATTCCGCGTCGCGACCAGTTGTACCGCGACCTGGAGTTTTTTGAGCGAAACATCAAAGGGGTGATGCCGCTGGAAATATCTATCGACACGCGCAAACCCAAAGGGGTGCTGCGGTTGGCTACTATTAATAAAATAGAAGAACTTCAGGTAGTGCTGGGAACCTATCCGGAGCTTAGCAAGCCGCTATCGGTAGCCGAAGTGGTGAAATTTGCCAAACAGGCTTTTTATGGCGGCAACCCGGCCATGTACTCGCTGCCCAACAATCAGGAAAAGAATTTTATAATGCAATACGTACCAAAGTTGGAGGGCAACAAACGCAGCATCATCAACACTTTTGTGGATAGCACCATGCAAAAAACACGTATTTCGGTGCAGATGGCCAATATCGGCACCAACGAAATACAACGCATCCGTGACGACCTGCGACCAAAAATTGATTCGATATTTCCACCCGAAGATTACCAGGTAAACATCACCGGCACCAGCGTGGTGTATCTCAAAGGAACCGATTATCTGGTGAAAAACCTGATGCAGAGTTTATTGCTGGCTTTGATAGCAATTGCCATTCTGATGGGGCTTCTTTTTTCGTCGCCGCGCATGGTAATCATCTCTATGGCGCCCAACCTGCTGCCACAAATTATGACCGCCGCCATGATGGGTTTTTTGGCCATCAGCGTAAAACCCTCGACTATACTGATCTTTTCGATTGCGTTGGGTATTTCGGTAGATAATGCTATCCACTTCCTCTCGCGCTATCGGCTGCATTTGCGGATTAACGAATGGAACATCAAGGTTTCGGTGATTAGCGCTTTGCGCGAAACGGGCTTTAGCATGATCTATTCGTCGGTGGTGCTTTTCTTTGGGTTCATTATCTTTACCTTGTCGAGTTTTGGCGGCACCGAAGCGTTGGGTTATCTTATCGCTTTTACGCTGCTGATAGCTTTACTCTCTAACCTGTTTGTACTGCCTTCGCTGCTGCTCACCCTCGACAAACGCATCACCACACGACGCTTTTCGGAGCCATTGCTCGAAATTTTTGATGAAGAGCTCGACATAGAACTCGATGATTTGGAAATAGAAAAAAAAACAACGCGTTCATCACTTGATCAGCAAGAATATTAACAAAAAGCAGGAGCCCATGCTTCTAATAATCAAAATCGAATTCGATGCCTTTAGAAACGAATCAGGTTCCAATAGCTTTACAAAATAAAACTTACCAATATGAAAGGAATTATCCTCGCCGGCGGTGCCGGTACACGCTTGCATCCGCTCACCCTTGCCATGAGCAAACAGATGATGCCCATTTACGACAAACCCATGATCTATTATCCGCTGTCGGTGCTGATGATGTCGGGCATCAGCGAGGTGCTCATCATTTCTACACCGCAGGACTTGCCCAACTTTGAGCGGCTGCTTGGCGACGGCTCGCAGCTCGGATGCCGTTTCAGCTACAAAGTGCAGGAGGTTCCCAACGGGCTGGCTCAGGCGTTTGTGCTCGGCGCCGATTTTATTGGCAACGAAAAAGTAGCGCTGATACTTGGCGACAACATCTTTTATGGGTCTGGCTTGCAAGCATTGCTGCAAAGCAACAACGACCCGACGGGCGGCACCGTGTTTGCCTATCACGTTTCCGACCCGCAGCGCTATGGCGTAGTGGCTTTCGATGCGCATCAAAAGGCTGTTTCCATAGAAGAAAAACCTGTGCATCCGAAATCAAATTATGCAGTGCCGGGATTGTATTTTTATGATAATTCGGTGGTAGAAGTGGCGCACAACATCAAACCCAGCGCGCGTGGCGAATACGAAATCACCGACGTGAACCGTCATTATCTGGAACGCGGGCAACTAAAAGTGGGCATCATGAGCCGTGGCATAGCCTGGCTCGACACCGGCACTTTTGAGTCGCTGCTGCAAGCCTCGCAATTTGTCGAAGTTATCGAGCACCGCCAGGGACTCAAAATTGGCTGCATCGAAGAAGTGGCCTATCGCATGAAGTTTATCGATGCCAGCCAGCTTCGCCAAATCGCACAGCCATTAATCAAAAGCGGCTACGGCGAGTATTTGATGAACATCCTTTAGGAAGAAAGCCGGCAGTCCTCAGGCGACAGTTCTCAGGAGGCAGTCCTCAGGTGGCAGTCCTCAAGCGGCAGTCCTCAGGCGGCAGTTCTCAGGAGGCAGTCCTCAGGCGGCAGTTCTCAGGCGGCAGTTCTCAGGCAGCAGTCCTCAGGTGGCAGTCTTCAGGCGGCAGTTCTCAGGCAGCAGTCCTCAGGTGGCAGTCTTCAGGAGGCGGTTGCTGAATTTGTGAATGTTGGTTTAAATTTAAAGACAAGTTTTCTTATAAAAACAAAGAAATGGAACATTTTGCAAATCTAAAAACAATGGTTAATGAGGCTTTGGTAAAGGCCAATATTAACGGCCCTCCCGACGCACTTTACCTGCCCATCCGCTATACCATGGAAGGCGAGGGCAAGCGGCTGCGCCCGGTGCTGATGCTTGCAGCCTGTGATCTTTTTGGCGGCAAGCCCGAAACGATCCTAAACGCAGCTATCGCCATCGAACTGTTCCATAATTTTACCCTGCTCCACGACGACATAATGGACAACGCCGACCTGCGGCGCGGCAAAGAAACCGTGCACCGCAAGTGGAACAACAACACCGCGATCCTTTCAGGCGATACCATGTTTGCCCTTGCCTACCGGTGGATGCTTAAAACAAAACATCCGCAAATTATTGAGATGCTCAGCACCTTTACGCAAACAGCCGTCGAAGTGTGCGAAGGGCAGCAATATGATATGGATTTTGAGAAAATGCCGGCAGTTTCGATTCCTGAATATCTCAACATGATCCGCTTAAAAACCGCCGTGTTGCTGGGATGCAGCCTCAAAATAGGCGCTCTGGCAACCGACGCCACTCCGCGCGACGTCCAGTTGATTTATGATTTTGGTGTTAGTATAGGCATCGCTTTCCAGTTGCAGGACGATATGCTCGACACTTTTGGCGATGGAAAAAAAACCGGGAAAACGCCTGGTGGCGACATTATAGCCAACAAAAAAACCTATCTGTTCCTGAAATGCCTTGAAATAGCTAATGCCGACGACCGCGTTGATTTGCTTCGTTTTTATAATCCTGATGACCCTACACCGCATGAGCAAAAGGTAGCAACGGTAACAGCCATCATGCAAAAATACCGGATAGAGGAATTGGTCACGCAAGAGATGACGCAACATTATACCAAATCAACGCAACTGCTAAATTTGTTAAAAGCGCCCCGCGAAAAGGTTGAGTCGATGCTGGCTTACGCCGAATGGCTTTACAGAAGGAATCATTAGTTTTCGACGCGGTGGTTTCGCCTGCGCTCAACAACTGCGCTTTCGCGCTCCACCACCGCAGGTGGAACAACCTTCCTTTCCTATCTGAAGATAATCTGCTTTTTCTCCTCGTCAATCGTAAAGGTTCCAAACTCGGAGAGCGTAATCTCTCCCAGTGTCATTTGTGAGGCAAGTTGATGATCTACCTGAATCTCTACGTTATGAATGGTCATGCCGGCCAGTCGCAGACTCTCCACGCGGAAGATGGAACGGTGTGCGATGGTGCCGTCGCCAAGGATTTCTTCGGGGTTGCCCTGAAAGTCGTTTTTGGTGATGGCGCCCTCTTTGAGCAAGCGCAGTGCACTACCCAGTGATATTGCCGGGCGAATGGTGCGGCGATCGTAAACAAAGTTGAGGGTAAATCCATTAACAATTGTCTGCGCCTGGATCAGACCATTGGGAGTAAGCGTAAAGTCGAGAATTTTTTCTTCCGGATTTATCACCACCTCTATATTTTTGGCTGTGGTATCGGTTTGAATTTTCGGCTTAGGCACATAATCTTTGCTGATAATCGAAAACTCGGTACGACGGTTCATCTGGTGGGCAGCTTCACGCGCATCGTTGTTGGGCAGCGAATCGACATAAGATTCGGAAAGACGCGAGCCGGCGGCGAAAGTATAGCCACCACGCGTGGTCTCCTTCTTGACTACAAACGGAACCCGTTCGCCATACCCTTTGGCCACCATACGATCGGGGTCGATGCCACGCAATATGAGATAATTCACCACCGATTCGGCGCGCTTCTGCGACAGGATGTCGTTGCGCTCGTCGATGTCGCGGCTGTCGGTATGCGCAGCGATCTCAACCACAATTGTCTCGTTGGCATCGAGCGTGCGAATGAGTCCCTGGAGCGAATCCTGAAACTGCGGCTTCAACTCCCATTTGCCTAAGTCGTACAATATTTCGGGAAGCACCACCGGGTCTTTGGGGATGGGTATAAGATTGAAATTCATTACAAAATCACGGCTGGCTTCCAGTCCAACTGTAGTTTCCATGGCTTTGTCGTTGAAATATTCAGGCTTAGCCACAAAAATTTCAAAAGTAGTATTGGCTTTTATCTGCTCATCCTTAAATTCGTAATATCCCACCGAGTTGGTGGTAGTAGTAACATTGGTTCCATCGGAGCTTACCAGGTTGATGTCAGCTTTTTCGATAGGCTGTAGTGTGTTATTATCGACCACTTTTCCGGAAACGGCAAAGATGAGCGGAGGATTGACAAAATACCAGATGTCGTCGCCACCGCGACCGCCACGGCGATTAGAAGAAAAATATCCTTCATCTCTGCCATCGGGATGCCAGGTGATGCCGAAGTCGTCGTTTTCGGTATTCATGGGGGGGCGCAGATTTATGGGATCGCCCCAGATACCATCTTCATTGCGTCGGCTTTTGAACAGGTCGAGGCCGCCCATACCCGGCAATCCGTTAGAAGCAAAGTATAACACCGTGTCGCCGCGCAGCACCGGAAACACTTCGTCGCCTTTGGTGTTGATATTGGCACCCATGTTGCGAGGCGTCGAAAATCCGCTGCCTCCTTTTGCCTCGGCAATCCAAAGGTCTTTGCCACCGGCACCGCCATTTTTGGGTGACGAAAAAATCAGAAATTTCTCATCAGGGCTTACGGCGGGATGTCCAAACACGGAGGTACTGTCGCCGCCAAGCTCCAGTTTTTCAGGTTCTCCAAACCCACGTCCCTGCTTGCGCGTCACATAAATCTGACAGCCATTAACGGTCAGGTTATCCTTTCCACAACGGGTGAAATACATTTTGCTAAAATTTCCGTTGAAGGCAGGCTGCCCTTCATTGGCTTCGGTATTTACCGATTCGGTTTCGTCAGCCAGCACAGGATTACTCCAGTCGCCTTTTTGATCCTGGCGTGCATAAAACAAGTCGGTAAAATTCATGCCGGTCCATTCGTCGGTATTTTTGCCGGTGCTGCCATCTCGTGATGAAGTGAAGATGATGGCATTGGCGTTGGCTTCGCTGTAAGCAGGCGAAAAGTCGTCTTCACGCGAGTTGAAGCGTTTAAGTTTTTCTATCTGATAATTACCGGGGTTTTCGAGCCACTCCTGAGCAAGCGTGCAGGAGGTAATTCCGGATTTTCCACGTGGGTCATCAGGCACGCGTTCAGCATATTTTTCATACATCAGCAACGCCTCTTCGTAGTCGCCATCGGCGCGCATCGCATCAGCCAAGCGCAAAAGCACCAGCGGCTCGGTACGATCGTAATTGGCGCGTTCCAGCCGTTTGTAAAACGCTTCAGCTCGCTTCATCTGGTTGGTGAGGCGGTAGCTCTCGGCCAGTTGATAGGTGATGCGGTTTTTCTCGGCCTTGTTGCCTTTTACACGCGAGTAAGCTTTTTTGTATTTGGGGATGGCCAGCGAATAACGCATGTTGGCAAAATCATCGTCGGCAGCTTGTGCCCGCCGGCTTTGGCCGTAGGTGGCCATAGCTGTAAACAGGATAAGGACAATTAAAAATCCCGGAAGAGGTTTCAAAACGTTTTTGCTCATTGTTATTATCGGTATCGGCAGGCAAACTGATGTTTGCATTTATTTGTCAGAAATATTGGCTTTTTTAACGATTTATCAAATTGCTTTAGTATCTGTGCGCTAACTCCTGCAATCATCATAGCTGTGGCTTTCGTGGTTTTTGTTTTAGATCAGTAGCATGTTTTTCCAAATCATCTTTTGGCTTGTCGGTTGGCGGTGCTTGCTGCGTTGCCGAATCGTTGAGATTGATGCTTTTTTTCAAACTGTCAGCTTCGCGCCTCAGGTCATCGGTTTCGCGTGTTATCTCATCGCGTATCTCGCTGGTTGCCTTTTTCACTTCATTGAGTCCTTTGCCCATCCAACGGGCAATCTCCGGGATTTTATCCGGACCAAAGAAGAGAAATACCACCAGAAGAATGATGAAGATTTCGCCGCCACTGATATTAAAAAAAGCTACTACCATGCAGACTATTTATAATTCTATGTTTTAATAAAAATACAACAAATCTTTTGCTGAATCTAATTAGTGTCTGTCCATAAAGTCACACTTTTTGTAGCCCAGGCATAAATGCCTGGGAATAATTGATTTGTCATTTGTTTCCCCCGCCCCTCGCTGGGATTGCCTTCGGCAATCCCAGCGAGGGGCGGGGTATTGACTACCCTTCATTTCAATCCCAGGCATAAATGCCTGGGCTATGGATTTCCACAATAAACCTAACTTTAAAGATAGACACTAATTAGGCAGATACTGTGTCAACATGCGAATCACCTGTTTATTTTCCCACATAGTGGGCAAATTTACAGCATATTTTTGATTTGACATTCAGAATCAAACAAAAATCCCGGCACGATGCAAATGATCAGGCCGGGATTTTTGGAAATTATAAAAGCTGGCTACTTTTTAGCAACTATCTTTTTCGATTTCATCATCGAGTCGATATCGTCTTTGCCACCTTTGGTTAACAGGTCGTAAGCCAGCGGACTTGCAACAAATACCGATGAATATGTACCGATAACGATACCTACCAACAAGGCAAAAGTAAACCCGCGAATTACTTCGCCGCCAAAGATGAATATCATGAGCAGTACCAAAATGGTGGTTCCGGAAGTATTGATGGTACGTGCCAGTGTGCTGTTCATCCCGTTGTTGATGTTGTCCATTAATGTACGCTTAGGATGCAGCCCTACAAACTCCCTGATACGGTCGAAAATGATTACCGTGTCGTTGATAGAGTAACCAATAATGGTAAGGATGGCCGCAATAAACGCCTGATCAATTTCAAGGTTGAAAGGCAATACATTATAGAAGATAGAGAACAAGCTGATGGTGATAAGTGTATCATGGAACAGCGATATCACACCACCAAGACCATATTGCCATCTTTTGAAACGAATGGCGATATAGATAAAGATGATGATGAGCGCAAAGATAACGGCCAGCACCGCACGGTTGCGGATGTCGTCGGCGATGGTTGGGCCTACTTTTTGCGAACTGAGAATACCAATAAGTTTATCGCTGCCGGTGTCGGCAATAAAATCTCTATAAGTAATGCTTTGATCCTGATAGAACGGCTTCAGGTTAGCAAAAAGAATACCCTGCAAAGTGGAGTCAACAGAAGGGTTGTCGTTGTCGATGTCTTTCTTGGTGGTAACTTTCACCTGTGATGTAGGGCCAAAAGTTTTTACTTCGGGCTGATCCAAATCAACCTGCAAAGCATTTCTAATATCTTTCAATTCAACAGGCTGATCAAACCTGATTACGTAGGTACGGCCTCCCGAAAAATCAACACCATAATTCAAACCTCTCACGGCCAACGATCCGATACCAATAATGATAACGATGGTGGAGATAATGTAGGCGTATTTACGCATTCCCAGGAAGTTGTAGTTGGCATTCACCAGTACATCGTTGGTAAATTTGTTTCCAAAAGAAATGGTGCGATTATGTGAAAGATAACGGTCGAAAACGATGCGTGAAATAAAGATGGCTGAGAATAAAGATGACAAGATACCAATGATAAGCGTGGTAGCAAAACCTTGTACCGGGCCACTTCCAAAAGTGTAGAGAACAATACCGGTGAGCAGGGTTGTAACGTTGCCGTCGATAATGGCGGAGTAGGCATTTTTGTAGCCGTCGGTGATGGCCAGACGCATCCCTTTTCCGGCCCGCACCTCTTCTTTGATACGTTCGTAAATGATCACGTTGGCATCCACAGCCATACCGAGTGTAAGCACAATACCGGCAATACCCGGCAAAGTGAGCACCGCTCCGAGCGAGGCAAGTACCCCAAAGATGAAAAATATGTTGGTAACAAGTGCAAGGTCGGCTACCCAACCAGCGCGGTTGTAATACAGCACCATATAAAGCAGCACCATGATAAAGGCAATGATGAAAGAGTTTAAACCATCGGTGATGGCCACTTTACCCAAAGAGGGACCTACCACAGCTTCTTCGACGATGCGGGCGGGAGCAGGCAACTTACCAGCCTTCAGGATGTTGCCAAGGTCTTGTGCTTCGGCCACTTCAAAGTTTCCGGAGATTTGCGAACGTCCGTTGGGGATTTCATCATTAACGTTTGGCGCCGAATACACATAACCATCGAGCACAATAGCAATTTGCCGGTTGATGTTTTCGCCGGTGAGGCGTTTCCATTGGCGGGCACCTTCGCTGTTCATGGCCATGTCAACTACTACGCGATTATTTTGATCGTAGTTTTGGCGGGCATCCACAATTACGTCGCCACCCAGCGCTGCAGAACCATCGCGGTTGGAGGCTTTCAAAGCTACCAGTTCGAGAAAATCGGGCGAATATTTTTCAGGTTTAATTTTCCAGGCCAGCTTCATGTCGCGCGGCAGGTCTTGTTTTACGCGACGCAGCAGGTTGTTAACCATGGCAGTATCTTTAATTGAAGAATAGCCCACGGTTGCACTCTGCGCAGGCACATAGCCATTTTCGGTTTGTACCAGGTTGGGACGCAAATAGGCAAACAATGGGTTGGTCTTTGCAATTTCTTCCGGGGAACGGTTGCGGTCGGCAACGGCAAGGCTATCGGCACCAAGCTGGTCGATCAGATCCTGATTTAAAGTATCGGCTTGGGCTAAGGCAGCGGTGGTATCAGATGTCAACGACTCAGCTTCTTCATCTTTTGCAACAGCCAATTCATCGCCTTCAGCCACCGGACTTTCTTCGGCAACATCTTCGAGTATGTTGTCCGCTTTTAAGATGTCGATAAGCTTTTGGTCGGCAGCCTGAAAATAATTAAAAACATCACTAAACTGGTAAGTAGTCCAAAATTCGAGCTGTGCCGTTCCCTGCAAAAGTTTACGAACACGCTGTGGCTCCTTAATACCCGGCAATTCGACCAAAATACGACCGGCAGTTTGTAGTTTCTGAATGTTGGGCTGCGCCACACCAAAACGGTCGATACGTGTACGCAGAATGTTGTAGGTACGATCGATGGCGGCATTGGTTTCTTTGCGCACCACATCCAGCACCTCGTCATTGGTCGAATTGTAGCTAAGCTGGTCTTTAAATTCAGCCATAAATATCGACGACAACTGGAAGTTGGGGTCAATCTCCCTGATAGCTTCGCCAAAGAGAGTCACAAAACCTTCCTGGCTATTTTTTTGTTTTTCGCGAGCCAATTCCAGTGATTGTTGGAAAACAGGATTTTTGCTGTTATTTGCCAACCCTCTGATAATGTCCACTACCGATACCTCCAACGTCACGTTCATCCCGCCCTTGAGGTCAAGGCCCAGATTGAGTTCCCGCTCGCGTACTTCCTTAAAAGTATATTTGCGAACACCAATGTTGTAAACCACCTCATTCGACATCGAATCGAGGTAATAGGCTTCGCGTGCTCTGGCGATAGAATCGTACAGGAATTGTTTCTCTGCAGCATTCCCTCCGGCCATCAAACTCGACAAACGTTCGGTTTGGGCATTGTGTGCGTATTCATTCGCCTTGCTTACAACACGCTGGGTTACATAGGTAAACGACAGGTGGTAAAGCGATACTAAAGCAAACAGGATGGCAATAAACTTGATAAATCCTTTATTTTGCATGTGTGATAAAATTTTGAAAAATAATTACTTATAAAATAACCCTATTTTTTTGAGGGTGCAAAGATAGAACAACAATTAAAACTACCAAGCAAAGGTAAATAACAAATTTTCGGATTTTTCATTTCACACCCAAAGCAGCATAGTGATGCGAGTAGTGCAGCATCTGTTGTGCAAAGTCGTCGGGGTATGAAATGCGCACAGCGGTAATTTTACCTCTGGCGTCGGCGATGGGTTCCAGTTGTGGATTGATAAAACCAGAAAACGGCGCTATTCCCAATGTCTTCCAGCGTTCCAGAACTTCCTGATGCAGCCCTGCATCCACTTTTACGCCATAGTTTTCGATGAGGTGGCGGGCCGCCTGGTAGTCGCCTTCCGATTTGATGCGTTGCACCTCACGCAACAATTTCCCAAAAAGTGCCCGCAATTTTTTGTAGTCATTAATAACAAAAAAAGTTTTCCCATCGCGGACTTTGCACTCAATCACGTTATCAGATTTTCCGTGCTCGTAAGCCCAGAGCGCTATAAGTTGCCGGTTGCGCATGTGCGACTCTTCCAGATTTTTGCCCGGCGCCACGCGCACCAGTTGTGTGAGCAAACCACCACGGATGTAGCTGTTGTACTCCGCCTCACCCACTATTTTTTCGGGCATCAGCCCCAGCTCGACGAGTTTGGGATCGGTGGCAAAATACAAAGCAAACAAATCGGCACGGGCTTCTTCGATGGTGGAGGCATAATTTTTAAGCGTATCGCCAGGGTTGGCTACACCTTCTTTTATACGCCCCGATCCATGACCCACAATTTCGTGCAGATCCACGTGAAGGTTGCCGGCGAGATTTCCATATTTTTTGGCCAGCGCTATCTCCTGCTCCGACCAGGCAAACGCTTCGATGGCGCCCGACTCCTTGCTGGCTTCATCGTACGCAGCTATGATATTGCTAATGGTAACGGATTTGGAACCATACCTGCTCCTGATCCAGTCGGCGTTGGGCAAATTGATGCCGATGGGCGTGGACGGCGAGCAGTCGCCAGCCAGCACCACGGCATTGATGCCGCGTGCCGAAACACCCTGCACTTTTTCTTTTTTGTATTCGGGCTGCACCGGCGAATGATCCTCGAACCACTGCGCATTGGCGCTGACGGTGGCGGCGCGCCGCGTGGCTTCTTCGTCGCGCACCGACACTACCGACTCCCAGGTGGCTTTGCGCCCAAGTGCATCGCCATATACCTCAATAAAACCATTCACCACATCTACCAATGGATCAGCATCCTGCAGCCAGGCAATGCTGTAGTCGTCAAAAGTTTTAAGATCGCCGGTGGTATAAAATTCGATGAGCTTTTCGAGAGCAGCTTTTTGTTTTTCGTTATCGGCTACAGCCAATGCTTTCTTTAGCCAATAAATGATGTTGCTGATAGCATTTCCGTACATTCCATTCTTTTCCCACACCAACTCATGCAGCTCCCCATCTTTTTTGATGAGCTTCGAATTCAATCCGTATTGAGGAGCCTGTGGGTCGTTGGCTTGGTTCATAGTATTATAAAAATCTTCGGCCTCCTTTTGCGTCACATTTTCATAAAAATTATTGGCCGAAGCGGCAACCATGTCCACGCCATCGTCCTGCACCAGCCTTTTAGCGGCAACATCAGGATTGTAAAGTAAGGTGGTAATTTTATTAATAAAATCATCTGTTTTCCCATTTTCGGCTGCAAATGCCGATAGATTAGAATTACGCATCAATTCACGAAAATCCTCTGAGGGCATTTCCGGAAAAAATTTATCCATAGAATAGTGATGGTGGATGCCGTTGCTAAACCACACCCGCTTGAGATAAACCACGAAGTGCTGCCAGTTTACGTTGGTACGATCGCCGCTGTAGGTAAGATAAATGTTTTCGAGCGTGTGGCGTATCAGCAGGTTGTTTTTGTAATTTTGATCATAAGTAATGTCGCGCCCCCACAGTGCTGCTTCGTGCAGATAATACAGCAACTCGCGGCTTTTCAGTGGCAAATTTTCGAACCCCGGCACATGGTACCGGAGGATACGGATGTCGGCAAATTGTTCGGTGAGTACTTTAAATGGTTCCATCGGCAAACTTTTTTATCGCTTTTTTTGGGGTGCAAAAGTATCAAAAAAGGTTGGCGCAGGGAGCCGTAGGTTGTATGCGCGATATAAACAAGGTAACAATCGCTGGTATTATTCGGGATCAAATTGATGCCGCCCCGTTGGGGCTTTGCTATATTCCGACCTTTGATATCTACATTCCGACCTTCGATATCATAGATATCTTTACGCTATGCTAATGATGCCGCCCCGTTGGGGCTTTGCTACATTCCGACCTTTGATATCATAGATATCATAGCGCTTTACGCTATGCTAATGATGCCGCCCCGTTGGGGCTTTGCTATATTACGACCTTTGATATCATAGATATCATAGCGCTTTATGCTATGCTAATGATGCCGCCCCGTTGGGGGCTTTGCTATATTACGACCTTCGATATCATAGATATCATAGCGCTTTACGCTATGCTAATGATGCCGCCCCGTTGGGGCTTTGCTATATTCCGACCTTCGATATCATAGATATCATAGCGCTTTACGCTATGCTAATGATGCCGCCCCGTTGGGGCTGGAGTTCAAAATTAAATTTTTTCGTTTCACGGCCTAACGAGCGCTGCCTACAGACGACCATTGGCTACCGACTGAGGACTGCCCACTGATGACTGTGGACTGAAGCCTGCCTGCTGTGGACTGACGGCTGCCTACTGTGGACTGACGGCTGTGGACTGAAGCCTGCCTACTGTGGACTGAAGCCTGCCTACAGTGGACTGACGGCTGTGAACTGAGGGCTGCCTGCTTGAACTACTTCTTGAAAGCGTCGTCGTATTTTACTTCGTTGTCGATGGATCGTTTGAATGCCTCCACCCAGGCATTTACGAAGATGCTTTTGATGGCAGGCCACACCTCGGTATCGACGTTGTTCAGGTCGCCCTCAAGTGGCACTTTGGTAGCGAGGGTGTCGGTGCGCTGATTTTTGAGCGCAAATTTAAAAAAGCCCACAAAGCCCTCCCAGAGGGTCTCCAGGAAATTTTCGTCGTTGCCCAGCAGCTTGGTGTCGGTGAGCATAGTTTTGAGGTATCCTGTAAGATGGCCATCGGCAATAGCTACTTCGCTGTATATATTGAGCTTACCACTCACAAAATCGATGTCGGCATAGTGCTTCGACAAATCGTTGAGAGCAGGGGTGTTCACCTCTTCGAGCTTGAATGAAAGATCAACATCCGGAATTTCTTTAATTAGATTAACGCGGCCATCCAGGCTCACTTTGCCATCGCCAATGGCAGTTCCGCGCATGGTGATGGGCGAAGGCAGCGTGCGGTCTTTGGCTTTTACGTTGCGTAGGTTTTCGGCAATGAGGCTCAGATTGTTGATAAAAACATCGATGTTGGGGTCGGCCTGCACTTTCATAAATGAAAGTTTACCACCATTTATCTCCAGGTGGTTGATGTCGATGGGAACCAAATCGCGCAAAGCTGCCGTCCAGTCGTCGCCCTCGGCCTTGGCTGCGGCGGTGGTATCGGCTGGCTTCTGGTCTTCGGGAATGTAGGTTATTTGTGGATTGGTCATGTAAATTTCGCTTACAATTTTCCCATGAAACAAAGCCCCCCACTCCACCGAGATGTCGGTTTTCGGAAAGTTGAGAAATGGAATCTGCGTTTCAGCACTCACTTTGTTAAGATAAAGACTGTCGATGACGTAGGCGCCACGGTAGAGCGCAATGTCGATGTCTTCTACATGACCATAGTATCCGGGAATGTTGCTGAGGGTTTTATTTACATAGTTCTTTACCAGCGTGGGCAGGTAAATCCTGAAAGCGATCAAAGCGAGCAGGATGAGAAAAGGGATAAGGAAACGTTTTTTTTGGTAAAATCGGCGGTGATGCGTAGTTTTTCTTTCGGTTGTCATTAGGTGTTTTTTATGGATTTGAAACTGCTAAACAAAAACCTTACCATCGAAGTTTAAACACCCATTAAAAAAAATCATTCACAAAAGTGCGGCACAGATTGCCCATGACTGATGACTTTAGCCACATCGATATTTAAAGTACAGTGATGGGTTCTGAATTTAATAATCTCTGAAGCCGGCGCTACAGGTATGGGATTAGGTAACATAGTGTTTCCTGATTTCTTTGAGCTGGCTCACCAGGCGGCGCGAATCACGCTTGAAATCGTCAAAGGTTTTTTCGATTTTATTAAAAAAAACTTCTTCTTCATTTTGCGAAAGATTTTTACCTTCTTTTATTTCCTGTAACAATAGTCGCACCTGATCTTCAATCTCCGAAATCTCATGAAAAGCTCTGGTATCGATATCAAAATTACCGATGACCACACGGGAAGCATGCGCATTTTTTTGTAGATTTTCCAGTGAACGCATATCCAAACTTCGACTTATCCGATCGACGCGTTCCTGGTATTCATTGATAAAAATATCGATGATCTCTGCCACGGTTTCTTTGTCGAAGTGGACATACTTTTCGAGAAATTGCTTTTCGTTGATCATGCTAAAAATTGTTTTATAAAAACCATCAACCCATGCACAAAGATAAACTTATCCGTGTATTCATCACCGTGATGTAGCTTTTAGGGAAACTGCTGAAAGCTGAACCGATCGCCTTGTTTTATCTGGTAGCGGGCCGCAAATCCTGCCTGCACCTCTATCACATATTTTGCCGGGTCGCCCGATGGCATCGACTCGTCGGAATACGGTTCCGTGTTTTGGATGATGCGTGTAATTTCGCGCGCGGCATCAGAGTAAAAAATATCGAGCGACGAAGGGGTATTGTGCATCCAAAACCAGCGCCTGGCCTCATCGGGAAATATGAAAAGCATGCCCACCGTATCGGGAATGTAATGCCGATACATCATGCCACGTTCGCGCGAATATTCATCGTCGGCAATTTCGATGTAAATGGTAGTAATGGCTTCACCCGCTACGTCGTAGAAGGTAAGTTGCCCTTCGATGTCAAAAACTGCGGCCTCAGGTTTATCGGCAGGTTTTTCCACAGCAGCGCGTTCGCCCCACATGGGCTGATTGCTGATGACGTAAACGAAAACAAATATCAGCAAAAGCACTACAGCGATGATAGCAAAGATGCGCTGCCGGTTGTGACCAACCTTAGAGGATTGTTTTTGGTGTTTCATGTTCTGTATTGATTTGGCGTTTTATCTTTAAAGAAATCCTGATCTGCAATACTATTCTGGCCAACAGGTATATCAATACCAGAAAAAATATGATGGTGGCGCCCGAAGGGATGTCGAAAAACCACGACAGCAGCAGTCCGGCAAAGCTCCCAATCATTCCGGTAAGGATCGATAAAAAGATCATGGTTTTGAAATTATGCGTAAAAAGATTGGCGATGGTTTGTGGAATGGTAAGCAGCGAAAGTACCAGAATAATGCCGGCCACGCGTATGTTGAGCACAATGGTGAGCGCCACCAAAGTGATGAGCAGATAATTGATGGCATCGACAGGGAGGCGGATGGCGCGGGCAAAATTTTCGTCGAAAGCCACAAAAAGTATGGTTTTAAAAAATAATGAAAAAACTACGATAACCAGCAGCGAGAGGGCAAGCAGCAGGCGGAGGTTGAGCTGCGACACGGTGAGGATGTTACCAAAAAGATAGCTCATCAGGTTGGCCGAATAACCGGGCGTAAGAAACACGAAAATAATTCCTGTGGCCATGCCCAGCGACCAAAGGATGGCAATGACCGAATCTTCGCGCACCTCCGTTTTTTTCGACATGTACTCTATGCCCAGCGCCGACAGCACCCCAAAAAAGATGGCGCCTACAATGGGCGAAAAACCAAAAAAATATCCGATACCGATCCCACCAAAGGAAGCATGCGTAATGCCGCCGCTGATAAAAACCATGCGCCGCGACACAATAGAGGTGCCTATGATGCCACACGACACGCTGGCCAGCAGCGCTGCAAGCAAGGCATTGCGAAAAAACAGAAGATCGAATAATTCTAAAAATGTTTCCAATTTTTTGTCAGCTTATTGTTAAAATAAAAATAAAACCACCTCCCGTCAGGCTAATGCTGATGCGTGCGCAGAACGGTATGCGGCACATCGCCATGCGTAATAATTTGTATCGGACAGTTATAGCTGGCCAACTGCTCCTGGCTGATGATGTTGGAGGCGTGGTAGTGCAGCGTCTTATTAACACAGGCAATCGACTTAACGTAATAAGTGATGGTTCCCACGTCGTGCGAAACCATCAGAATAGCCATGGTCTTGTTCAGTTCGCGAAGGATCAGATAGAGATCGTTTTCGAATTTGTTATCCACAAAAGTGTTGGGTTCGTCGAGGATGAGCAGGCGGGGCTGTGCAATGATGGCGCGGCACAAAAAAACGCGTTGCAATTGTCCGCCCGACAGCTCGCCAATATTTTTATTGGCCAATGGTTCAATGCCCATTTGTGCAAGCACCTGTTGCACGCGCTCATTGTCGCTGGCAGAAGAATGATTCATAAAACGCTGACCGGTGGCAAGCCCCGAAAGCACCACATCGCGCACACTGATGGGGAATTTCTTGTCGGTGCGGCTCACCTGAGGCAGATAACCAATGAAGCGTCTGCGGCGGTCGCTGCTTTCGGGGTGAAAAATAATACTCCCCGACATAGGTTTTATAATACCCAGAATCACATTTACCAGCGTAGTTTTACCGCCGCCATTGGGGCCGATCATCCCAATAAAATCGTGTTCATGTACCGTAAAGTTTATGTTGCGAAGCACCACTTCATCGGCATAGCCAGCGGTTACCTGCTGTAGTTCCACAAGTTTTTCCATCGTTTAGTTTTGCTTTGGTAATGCGCTGTCGCTGAGGGCGCGGGCAATGGCTATCATATTTTCGGGCCAGTTGTATGCCAATGGATCAATTTGTACAATGTGGCCATCAATTTCACGGGCAATCAGTTCGGCATTGGAACGATCGAACTCTACCTGTATAAATATGGTGTGCAACCCGGCCGCTTTGGCCTGCTGAATCGATTGCAGCATCTGCGCCGGCGCCGGCTCTTTGCCCTGCATTTCGATGGGTATCTGCTGCAAATCATAATAGTGCGCAAAATAGGTGAGCGACGGATGAAAAATCATAAAACTTCTATTGGGCATGGCTTGGAGCTCGTCGGCTATTTGGCCGTCAATCATTTCGATCTCTGATAAAAAACGTTCATAATTTTCGCAAAAGCGGAGGCTATCTTCAGGATAAAATCCGGAGAGCGTCTGGTAAATCGTGTGCGCCATCAGCTTCACATTTTTAGGCGAAAGCCATATATGCGGGTCAGTGCCCTGATGATCGTGGCCGTGACCCTCGGCATCATGATGATGCTCGCTGCCATCGAGCAATGTTATTCCTTTGCTTAGCGCAATGGTTTTGAGTTGTGGGAAATTAGCACTGACCTCGCCCAACAACTGCTGCTCAAAGCTCAAACTTCCGTTGTAAAAGTAAATATCGGTTTTGGCAATATCAGCCATCTGCCGAGGCGTAGGATCATACACATGCGGACTGGTTCCCGGCGGAATCAGCACCTGCGTCTGCAACAGGTCGCCGGCTATTTGATCTACAAAATACTTTTGTGGCAGAATGCTCACCAGCACCCGGTGATGCTTCTGCTGCAATTTCTCCTCTTTCGCTGATCCGCATCCGGCCATTATCACCATCATAAAAATGGCAAGCATTGTAACGACTTTTTGCCGCAACAAATCGTAGCGTGGCGCCGATGTATTGTATTTGGTAATTTTATGAAGTTTCATTTTTTTAATAATAAAATAAGGAACCGGGTCGATGCCGGAAGTCCCCCAGGGATGGCAGCGCGCGATACGATTGGCCGCGAGGGCGCCGCCGGCCACAATGCCATGCCTTTGGACGGCCTGCACTGTGTATTCGCTGCAGGTGGGGATGTGACGACAACTTGCGGGTGTGAAAGGTGAAATGGCATATTGGTAAAAACGTACCGGCACTATCAGCAGGCTGCGCGCAAAGCTGCTAAGCACCGACGCCTCACGGATGCGGTTGGAAATGGCTGGTGCCTGATCCGGTGTAGAGTTATTTCCCATCATATTCCACAAAATTGCGTTCGGTTTCGTACAAGACAATCGACAGCTCATATTTTTCATCAATCTGTGCACGCAGCAAATTCCAGATTTTGATGGCTATGTTTTCGGCGCTGGGATTAAGATCGGCAAAATCTTCCACATCCAGATAAAGATTTTTGTGGTCGTAACGATCCTCGATGTGCTCTTTCACAATATCCTTGAGCACCTTCATATCCATCACATAGCCGGTTTGGGCATCCACCTCGCCCCGCACTTTTACAATCAAATTGTAGTTGTGGCCGTGATAGTTGGGATTGTTGCACGAGCCAAAGATTTTCTCATTACGCACATCGTCCCAGTTGGGATTGTGCAAGCGGTGCGTGGCGTTGAAATGAGTTTTTCGACAGGCAGTTACTTTCATTTTTTTATTGTTATTTAGGTGACGTCATTTAATTTCAAATCATCATGACCCCATCCCCAACCTCCCGATAATCGGGACAGGCATTCTCCGCCATGTGGCGGAAAGGGAGTTCCGTCGCACAAGCCTCAGCAGCGGCATGTGCGCTGGCATTCTCTCCGTCGTCTGACGGGGGAGTTAGAGGGGGTCTCAGGAAGTGGTCATTTTATACCCAGAGTTGATGAAAAGCTGCTAAACAGTTGCCATTTTATATTAATTTTTATGATAATGATCTCAATCCGTAATAACAAGCAAATGGCCATAGCGTTCAAACAAAGAAAAGGTGCAGCCTATTGCTTCCGCAGACAAATGCAAAGGTAGCAAGTTTTCAAAAGCTGCGCGAGTCATGACAGGTGAGCAGAAAAAGTTAAATTTGCACATTCATAAGGGAAACGAATTCATTGTTCATCACATAAAAAGACACAAAATGTTTAAAGCTGAAGTTTACAAAAAAAGAAGAGATGCGCTTAAAGCGAAAGTCAAAGGAGGCATTGCCCTGTTCTTGGCCAACGAGGAGTCGCCCATGAATTATCCGTCTAACACATTCCACTACCGGCAGGACAGCAACTTCCTGTACTTTTTTGGCTTGGATATGCCGGGGCTTGCCGGAGTTATCGACTTCGACGAAAACCGCGACATCCTGTTTGGCGACGACCTGGAACTCGACGACATCATCTGGATGGGGCCGCAGCCTACCATGCGCGAACGTGCTGACAAAGTAGCCATCAATGAGGTGCGTCCGCACAAGGAATTAAAAAGCTTTTTGGAAAAAGCCATCAGCAGCGGGCGCAAAGTTCATTATCTCCCACCCTATCGTGGAGAAACTAAAATTGAACTGGAACAACTGACCAATATCCGCATCAAAGATCAAAAAGAAAAAAGCTCGATGGAGCTTATCAAAGCAGTGATTAGTCTGCGCAACATCAAAGATGCCGACGAAATCCGTGAGCTTGAAAAAGCTGCCGACATTGGCTACCTGATGCATGTTACTTCGATGAAAATGGCGCATCCCGGCGAAACAGAACGCAGCATCGCTGGCACCATCGAAGGTATCGCTCTGGCACACGGATCGATGGTGTCGTTCCCAATCATCCTCTCGCAAAACGGCGAAACCCTCCACAACCACGACCACAGCCAGACACTCGAAAAAGGCCGCATGCTCATCACCGATGCCGGCGCCGAAACCACCACCGGATATGCCAGCGACTTTACCCGCACGGTACCTGTTGGTGGGAAATTCGATCAGCGCCAACGCGACATCTATCAAATAGTACTCGACGCTAACAACAAAGCCACCGAAGCTATGAAGCCCGGCGTCACTTACCAGCAAATTCACCTGTTGGCTGCACGGGTAATTGCCGCCGGCCTCAAGGACCTCAACCTGATGAAAGGCAACGTGGACGACGCGGTGAAGGAAGGTGCACACGCCATGTTTTTCCCGCACGGCCTCGGCCACATGATGGGCATGGACGTGCACGACATGGAAGGTCTGGGCGAAGATAACGTGGGCTACGACGAAGAAGTAAAACGTATCCAGCAATTCGGAACTGCCTACCTGCGTCTGGGGCGTCGGCTGGAACCGGGCTTTGTGCTCACCAACGAACCGGGCATATATTTTATCCCGGCATTGCTCAACCTCTGGAAAAAAGAAAACAAATTCGCTGATTTCATCAACTATACCGAAGCAGAGAAATATCTGGGCTTTGGCGGCGTACGGCTCGAAGACGACATCCTGATCACCGACACCGGCAACCGCCTCATCGGCAAACGCATCCCCATCACTATAGAGCAAGTAGAAGAAACGATGAAAAAGTAAAAGGTGTTTTAATAAATAATCGCCGACCGAAAATCGACCTTGGCACAAAGGCGGGCAGTTGTGTCCCGTCTTTTTTTTATTTGCTGTTTATATCTAACACTGATTATTCGCCGACTTTTGGCAAATCAGAATTACAAGCGCCACAATCGAAAAGGGATGAGACGCAGTGAAGTGAAACATTTATTTTTTAAAAATTGAAAGCCTTGCTGCGGTGCCATTAACAGTGGAAGCGGTGAAACGATAGATTCTTTGATGTGGAGCCATTAACAGTGGAAGCGGTGAAACGATAGATTCTTTGATGTGGAGCCATTAACAGTGGAAGCGGTGAAACGATAGATTCTTTGCTGCGGTGCCATTAACAGAGGAAGGTGAAACGATAGATTCTTTGATGCGGAGCCATTAACAGTAAAAGCGGTGAAACGATAGATTCTTTGATGTGGAGCCATTAACAGTGGAAGCGGTGAAACGATAGATTCTTCGCTCCGCTCAGAATGACAAGGCACTGCGTTTTAAAGGGGGGGGGTGATGGGCTGGCGGCTGCGCCGCCAGCCCATCACCCCCAAACCGCTCCGGCATATTGTCATTCTGAGCGTAATCCCGAAGCTTCTGGATGAAGTAGCCTGTCCCGATTTTCGGGGAAAGAATCTGCTTTTGGAATAGAGTGTTTTTTTGAAAAAAATTGAATCCTATGAAACCACACAACTACTTTGTTTACATCATTACAAACTATAATAAGAAAGTGCTCTACACCGGAGTAACAAACAGCCTTTCACGGCGGATAATTGAGCACAGTAATGGAATGATAGAAGGGTTTTCAAAAAGGTATAAATGCAAATATCTGATCTACTACCAACACTTTCCTGATATCAACCTGGCCATTTCGAGGGAAAAGCAAATTAAAACTTGGATAAGGAAGAAAAAAGAAGAAATGATCTCCGCTTTTAATCCGGAATGGAAATTCTTGAACGACAGCATTCCCTCGATTGAGAAAGTCTATTGTGATTAAGGAAAGTAATTACAAATTACTCGCCTCCGTCAGAAGAATCAGAATTACAAGCGCCACAATCGAAAAGGGATGAGACGCAGTGAAGCGAAGCATTTATTTTTTAAAAATTGAAAGCCTTGCTGCGGTGCCATTAACAGGCGAAGTGATGAAACGATGGATTTACCCATTTAAGAACAAAAAAAACGAACCATAAAAACCACCACCGGCTTAGGTGGCGAATTCATGATCCGTTCTTCCTTAACGCATCAAACATTACTCTGCAAGCATTAAATAACGGCCTGCAGAAATATCTCTACACTGCTTGCAAAAGCTGATTGATTTTGTTTCTTACCATCGAAAGCTCAATAATATGCGTGTCATGTTTTAAAAAGCAAAGCCCTTTCTTTTTATCCACACGGTGCAGATAGCGAAGGTTGATGAGGTTTTGACGGCTGATCCTGAAAAATTGATCCGCATCGAGCATCTCCAGCAATTTGCCGATTTGAATGGTCACCATTTCGCTACTGCCACTTGTAAGGCGTATCCACGAATAATTCCCCTCAGCTTCTGCAAAGAATATATCTTGCGGGTCGATCAGGTGTAGGCCGTTTTTACTTTTGAGCTTCAAGCGTCGTGGGTTGTTTATAGTCTTCAGCAAATGATTTACCTTTTGGCTGTCGTGATTTTGATTCCTGTAAAGCTTAAACCGGATGATGGTTTCTGCCAGCTCATCAGCATTCACCGGCTTGATAAGGAAATCGAAAGCTGCTCGTTTGATCGCCTTGACGGCAAATTCTTCAAAGCCCGTAACAAAGATAATAGCAGGGACTTCCGTGCTTTCCCTCAGCCGATCCAGAAACTCAAAACCATCCATCAGCGGCATTTGGATATCCAAAAAGATCAGATCAACAGGCGTATCGGCCAGGAACAAAAGCGCCTGCTGTGGTGAAGTAAATACCTCAGCTATCTCTACTTCTTCGAAGGCCGACAGCAGGTGCTTAAGATGATTGCACACAAACTCTTCATCATCCAAAATTATGACACGTATTTTATGGTGGTTTAAGACCATAGCTCTGAATTTTTGGACATTTTTTTTGCTCCAAAGTTAATAATATCTTATTACATCTCAGATATTAATTAAAATGTATCGTCCTGCCTTATCTTACGGCTGCTCTTATCGTTGTATTTCTTTACACCGTACCCGGCGGCCAGCAACAATAAGAAGGTCATTCCTTCGGCTATGGGCGCACCTCCGCCAACAGGACCGCCACCTCCGGCCGGATTATCGGGTGGCGGCGGCGGGGGACCTCCCTGCGCCTGAACACCGAGTGATAAAGCTATTAAGACCAATCCGAGAATACAGGTTTTTAAAAAATTCTTTTTCATCGTATCTATGTGTTATGTTATTTCTATGAAGACAATTTATTTCACAAGTACCTTTCTTGCGTAGGCACGAGTATCAGTAATCAGACGAACGACATGTGTGCCTGCATCCAAATCATGGACATTTACAACAGATCTGCCTGATTGTACTATTTGGGAAAATTCAAGTTGGCCGTTCACATTGTAAATAAATAGGTTGGCACCGCCGGACTGGCTATCTGAAAGCTGAATGTAAACATGGTCATCGGCATAGTAGCAAAAGAAGTTATCTGATACAGATTCCAAAACGGGTGTTGTCTCGTTAAAAATCAATTTAAATCGACCGGGATCGTTATCCGTGTTATGGAAAAAGTTGTACTCCGGGTTAAGCCTAAGATCAATCACATTGCCGGTAAGCACATCTTCCAGAAAAATCGTTACGGAAGGATCAAAAGATCCGATAGAAGAAAACGCCAGATTAACCAAACCATTTTCCTGCATACTAAATCCTACCGGAATTTCCATTATCTCTACAACATAAGGCAAAGCGTTGATTGCCAATTCTTCGGCATCATCTGAAACAGAGAACAACTGTGGTGCATAGGTGCCACCATAAAATTTACTGGCATCAAAGTGTCCATCATAGTTGTTTGTGGCTTCATCCTGGAAACGAACAATTATTTCATCACTCGAATTTACCGTTTCAGCTTTAATGCGTAACAAATCGACTATTTCTTCTGTATTCTTAAAAAACTCTTGATTACCATGCACCCTTACATCGTTGTTCATTGATAATACAGGGTCATTGTCTGGGAATACTGTATTATTTGTTCTTACAAAAAATGCCTGACCAACAGGTATAATTGGATCCGCATTTACCACATCAGGTTTCCAATTCACTGTAGCACCGCCAATAAAGGAGGCGTATTGGCCATATCCAGGTTCCGGAGCCTTAGATTTATCCGGATTCCAAATCCAGATGGCATGGTCGATATTATTTTTTGTCCATCCCGATGCATTCCAATCAATAGCAGAGGGATAAGGGTTAGGTACCAGGTTATGATTATTAGGAACTCCAGGATAAGAAACATTGCAAGAAAAAGCACCATTATTCATCCATCCCGCAAAGGAATAGATGGTATCGGTATCCCATTTTGCGGAGCCGGGATATTTGTAAGTCATATAGCCCTGATCTACCTCCAATGGAAAATTTGTTGGGGTTCCCAAAGCAACCCAGGCTTGTGTTGCAGCATCGAATCTAAAAAGGTATGACCACATGAAAAGTCCTGAAAGCGGGTTTGATGCCTGTGTTAAAGGCACCGACACCAAGTGATACACCGGTACAGTAGAGTTAGCAGCCAGCGCAGGCATATACCTTTGTATGGTGGCTTGTACATCATTGGTATTATGAAGCAAGGAGGCAGTGGAGGTTGCATCGCTTTCCAGCAGGAGGCTGGCAGCACCAGCATTATTGGTGAGGGTTGAAGTAACTTCAAGCGTAGCCGTTGGGGCAAGGGTAAGCGAAGCCCCCGATTCAATAATTAATGAATTAACCTCAACATCGGTAGCAATTACCGGATCGTTGGGAGTTACGCCGATGGTAACATTACTGCTGCTTATCGGCACATCACAACTCCAGTTGCCCGATTTTGTCCAGTCGGAATCCACCTGGCCCGTCCAGTTGGTACTCAGGCTGGGCGAAACCGATCCATCGATGTAGTATGTGGATTGGGGAGAGTCGGTAAGGGTTGGATATCCAGGGATGGGCGGGGGCGGGGGTCCTTGATATTCACATGAGGAGCCATCATCATCATACCATTCCAAAGCAGACGTACCACCCAAATAGCCATCAAAATGTAAAGTAAATAAGGTCGCATCAAATGGAAGTGTTATACCGGCAGAAGCAGTTGCTGATAATACGATCTTTCCAGGAATGTTGTTTCCAACTATCAAATTTGGGAAACCGGAGGTATTGGAACAGCCTGTAAAATGTACTACATTTTGATTGAACAGCAAGGCCAATGACACTGAGCCGATAGTGTTGAAATTCTGTACAGTAATAGGAATATCTATTTGTTCGCCGGCACAAGCCATGAAATCTGGGAGTATGGTTACAGGAGCATCACCCTGAAAGGTCAGTGACCCATCAATGTAAAAGTCTGAAAACGGAGTTTGATTTAGAAAACTATAATCGTCATATTCCCAATAAGAATAGTATGATGGGTCCCATGTCACTGGTGAGGGCCCATCATTTACCTTTGTGAAAGTTAAATAAAATACAACCGCATCATCGGCCAAAGTTGCAGCAGGCCATGTGAACCAACCAACTGTAATTTGACCCGGTTGGTTTAACACATAACCCAAGCTTCCAACTAATGTAGGTCCCTTAGTAACAACAGGATTGCCAGCAATAGTTTGATTAAAAATGAACTGCTGTTGTGTGCTTAAAAGGTTGGTGAAATTTTTGGCTGTAACTGGGACTGTGATGGTTGAACCAGTTGTTATTTCATTGCCAATGGTGCAAATCGGCGCATCCTGAGCCGAAGTGGTTTTCAATACGAAAAACATAAGGCAAATAATTATAACCGAAATTAATCGTTTCATCTTTCTGGTAACTTGATTTTGAATTTTCATAATATCTTGTTGTTTTTATGTTATCAATGCTTTTATTTCGTTTTTAAAAAGATTACCTGCCTTACCTGGTCAAAAAATTGATCAATACCGCTTGCGTTAAGTTGCATTAGGTAAACGCCTTCCGTTAATCCGTATGCCTGCGGACATATTTGCAGTTGGTAAGTGCCGGCAGATTGTTGTTGGTCAAAAAGGAGAATATGTGGATGGCCGGAACTGCCGGTAAGTGTAATAACCACTTGCGACAATCCGGGTATTTCATAACAGACATTCAGCACCTCACCAAACGGATTAGGGAAACAATGCACGGAATATTTTTCATTATCTGCATTATCCGCTGATTTCAAATCGCGTTGTATTTCCGGAATATCAATAACCACTTTTTCGAGACTATTGCCATGTACATCGGCAAATTCAGTACTGTTGCATATATCAAACAAGGGTTTATCGGGTGGAACATCATTTACTAATTCTATCACCAGTGTAAATATGTTCCTGTTATTTTCTATTATCATTGGTGTGGCATTAAACCATGCCACTTTTATCCGGCCTTTATCAATGTTGTGCGCCATTCCCGGAAGACGTGGCACAATTTCACGGATGATGACTGAACAGGTATCGTATTGCAAAAAAAGTGTGATGGCTCCCATAGGTTCATCAGCATAAATTTTAATCGGAAGACGGATCAACCCGTCTTGACCGACAATGGTCATTTCGTTTAGGGTTACCAACCGGAGGGTTTGTTTGGATGCCAGGTTGTACGAGGCGTTGACATCACCGTAGCACAATGCATGGATATTTATCTCTTCCTCACCGTTGTATGGCATCGTTGCACTGTTGCCTGATGTGTTTGTCAGCGGCTCATCGCCGTACAAAAAGGCCCAGTCACCGGCAGGAAATCCGTTGATCAGCCCTACACTGCGTAGTAATACATGAAGCGCATCTGTAGCGTTGATTGTGTTGCTGGCATTAACATCAGCTACCTGATCAACAAAACCGGGTGGTTGCCAAAATGGAAGGGGCATAGCCAGGGAACGCTGCTGAATGGCCAGTGCATCGGTGGCACTTGTGCCTCCCCAGGGCAAAGGTGATGTAACTTTAAACTGTGTTACATCGGCGGGTATCATTGTAAACAGATATTCACCCCGTGTGTTGGTGGTTGTGGAAGCCAGAACATCATCATTGCTATTTAGCAATGATAATCCGATGCTTTCCATTGGTAATCCCGCACCGTCATGGTTATGATAGGACAGGGTACCCTGAAGGCTTTGCCCACCGGATGATATCGACCCATTGATGTAGAATTCAGAGCTAGGAACATCGGTAAGCGGTTCGTAATAAGGCGGAGGTGCTGAGTATTCGCATGAAGACCCGTCATCATGCCAGATAAGTGAACTGTTGCCTGATTGATAAAGAAAGTTAAAGCTTATCAGTACTGAATTATCAGACAATGAAAAGCCTTCGGGAAGCGCAGTAAAACCTGAAACAATAACCACACCCGGTGACGGATTAAAAGCAAACAGTCCCGGAAAACCGGAAGTATTGATGTATGATTGCCAGGTAAGCACTCCTGCATCGTAGTGCATCGTAAGCGAAATAGCACCGATATTTCTGAAATTAGTAATTGTAACCGGAGTGGACACAATGGTGCCGGGCTCTGCAGTTATGTGGCCAATAAAAGTCTTCGGAGCATCTACCGTAGCAGCCCGTTCAGAAGTGTCATGCATTGGAGAAGCTTCGACTGAAAAAACCAATTGCAAAACCAGCAATAAAAACAGGAGTACTATTTTATTAAACATCTTCATAATATCACTGATCAATTTTTTTACTTCAAAGCATTTTTCATTTTTAGGAAATGGAGAATGGGAGCAGGTATGCTCCCATTCTCCTTACCTATGGGTGTTGTTATCTGGAAATAATCTTGATCGTGCGTTTTAGCACTTGATCATTTCCGGTAAATGTTAGAATAGCTACATACATGCCCGGTGGCAGGGCTGATGCATCCATGGTAAACATGTGTTCGCCGACATGCTGACCCTCATTAATCAGTAACTTAACCTTGTTACCGGTAATGTCATTGATCTCAAGGGTTACCTTACCATCCGCCGGCAAGGTATATGCAAATTGGGTAGTTCCTTTGAAAGGATTAGGATAGTTAGCAAGTTGCAAATCATCACTTTGGTTGACCTCATTGACACCAACCGCAGTGTTTGAACTGACCACTGCAATACTGAGTACACCATCTTTGATCACATTGTAATTACCATCTGCAAGTTCCACCACAGGATCATTGGCAAGGGTGATGAAAATGTCTTCATCTGCGTCTGCAATTGCTTTTAACTGCAAGGTGATGACAGTTTCATTTTTACTCACCTCCATTGGAATCATTGAGTACCAGCTTATTCTGAGTTCATTACCTTTAATCTTAAAGATCACTGGCATATTTGGATCATCACCTAAGTAAGCACTTACTACCTGCAGGTTTGAAGAGGGTATATCCATTATCAGCGATATAGCACCGATTTCCATGTCGAACCCAGCAGCAAGCGGTAATTTAAATTCATCACCAGTGATAACCTCAACCGGATCGGCGTAAATAATGCTAAGCGACTGTTCCTGTGATTTTCCGGAGGAAGGTGTAAAGCTCATATTAAAGTCGCCGGTAACCAAACTGTAGTAATTCTGAACAAGACCTGATGCACCTTCAGCGACACTAAGTGTAAGCTTGTCAAAATCTGTTGGGACAGGTATTTCAGGATTATCGTCTATTACATCTTCTGTTTTCCAGAAGGAATAATTTCCACGTGGCCAACCTGCCGGCGGCAAATTGTAAGAATTAACAAAATATTGCTGAATTCTACCGGCATCCGCTGTTTGCATCAGATTATTACCATTTGCATCCCCGGCCAAAAATCTTACTTTTTCAATATCATAAGGATCACTAGCAAGGCTCCAGTAGTTCACCATTGCAGCATCACCAGAGTTAACTCCACCAACACCTTTATTGGTGCTGAATGAAACTTCCCATTCACCCAGGCAGATATCCTCAGTAAAGGCGAAATTACCGTTACCAAGGGAAGTCGTGGTATAGGTTGTGCTACCTTTGGTAAGAGAAACAGTAACATTGTCCATTGCCGGACCGGCAGATTCGCCCTTATAATAGGAAACATTACCACTGAAAGTGATCTTCCTTACGTTGATGGTGAACTCACAGGTGAATTCATTGTTTGAGCCATCCACAACTTTATAAATTACATCTGTAGCACCAACCGGGAATAAGTAATCATTAGCATCACCGAGAGTCCAGGTATCGCCGTCATCTACTGAGAAGGACAAAACTGGTGTTCCGCAATTGTCGTCAATTGAGGCTTCAAGACCTGTTCCTTCCCAGTGGCAGGATTCATTCCTGTCGTAGATTAGATCAACTGTGGGGCAGGTGATGGTTGGAGGCTCGTTGTCAATAACTGTTACATCGAAGCTGCATTCAACAGATTTACAATCGTTGGTTGCAGTAACATCAACGGTAGTAGTTCCTTCGGGGAATAAATGACCTGAGCTGATAACAGTTTCACCTATTTTGTAAATAACTGTAATTGGAGTTGGAACACCTTCAACTGTTGCTTCAAAATCAACTTGGGCACCACATACCCCTAAATCATTGTTTACAGTAATAACACCTGATACACCCGGACAAGTAACTGTTAGTGGATTATCTGGTATTGTGGTATCAAAGGTGATGGTGAAAGTGACTTCTTCTTCGCAAACCAGGTTTAATGCATTTGCAAACACAACAAGGATGTCAATAGAATTGCCATTCAGTTCGCTGATGATTGTTCCATGTTCCAACATCAGATCTTTGATTACATTAGCAATGGAAACCATGTTTTGTGGGGTTCCATCGTAGGCAATTCCAGCAACACTTACCACTGCAATTTCTCCACCAGCTTGCAGTAAAGCAATCTGGTTAAAGAGTTCAGCTATCTTTCCTGTACCGCTGATATCCGCAATCAGGTCATCGCCTTCGAGGCAAAGCCCTGCGAAGTCTTCTTCGAGGTCTGTATCCTCAGAACCAACAAATACTTCCAATGCCTGCTGTGCATCAGGAATAGCTGTGTCGTAGTTGATCGTATAAGCCTGTGTTTGCGTACAAGCAGCATTCAGAAGATTGGCGTAAACCACATCAAATACGATGCTCTCGCCGTCA
>SABY01000265.1 GCA_009928785.1 Clostridia bacterium
TTGCAGATAAAAAGTGAGCTCGATGTTTTGGCCAACTTCCACAATTATCTGAACAGCTTCGGAAGTTTGATAACCCTCTGCCGAACAGGTGACGTTGTAAGTTCCTGCCGGAAGCAGCAGCGAATAATGCGATCCAAAAGGAGTGGCCATTGCTACAGCCCCGTTGTCGGTATTTGTAGCGGTAATTTGCGCATCGGCTATCGAAAGATTGGTGATAGCATCGCGCACAAAGCCCTGGATTTTTCCGGTCTCCACAAAAACTTCCGGCCCTTCATAAGCGCCAAAGAATGTCCCATCGGCGCGTCGCTCGATGCCCAGGATATCATAGGGAACTTCGGGAAGCATCGGCACCAGGTAAAGCTGGGGGTTTGGTATGTCGGCCGGGATACTAAGGTCGCCGGTGGCAGGTTCAGCCAGATCAGGCATAAAGCTGCTGCTATTTTCGTTGGTTTGAGAAAAAGCAATAAACTCCTGTAAATCGTTGCTGAACTGTTGGTTTCCGCCCAACTCACGACCGATGCCACCTAAATAGCCATTCTCGCCATTGGCAAACAGCAGGTTGTAGTCGGAAATTAAATAACCTCGTTCGGTATTTCCATCTACTAGCGCAAACGATTGATAGTCGGCAGAAGTGGTTCCGATAGTAGTTACGATGATGTTGTTGAAAACCTCTGCCGGGAATTTCCCTGAAGAGCCACCGTTTAAATTAATACCACCCGAATTATAACTCAACAACTCATCGGCTTGCAGATAAATAGAATTGTGAAAAATCCGCGCCAGGCCATTGTTATCATTTTGGTTGAATATCCAAATGCCTTGCAGGTTTAAACTCGGATCGACCGTTGAGGCTACATAGTTGCTGCGCTTCAGGCCTGAAATTTTATTGTTAATGATAAGCGTGGTATCACCGGCAAGGGTTGCTGTTTTAATACCAAACACGCTACCTATGGTACCTTCATATTCTATGTGATTAATAAAATTGCCACTCACCTCACCCGAACACGCATCCAGGCTGATGCCCGATGTTGATACCGGAATGGCAGGGCTTGAGTTTAGGTTTTCGACACTTTCAATAATGTTGTCATGGATGAGCATGTCTTTGCCTCCAAGAGCATTAATGGCCAGGGCGCTGCTGCTGAAGTCGTGTCCGAGGCTTTGCTGGGCACCAAATACACAGTTGGTTATAGCGTTGCCAAGGTCGGGCTGCACGATGACGCCATAAAAGTTAGCATTGCATTTAAGCTGGATGCCCCAGGCCGAGTTGTCGATAGAAACGTGGTCGATGGTGTTGAAACTGTTGGATGTTTCCAGTGTCGAACCCGATGATTTAAAATAGATACCCCGGGTAGAAGTTTTTGGCCGCTCACCCGGAATACCCAGCACGATAGCGCCATAGCTGATGGTGTTGTAAGAACAGCCGGCCGATGAGCTTCCATTAAAATAATAACCATATTCTATCTCTTCACCCACGGTAGTGGAGGCATCCTGCAAATTGATGCCGTGGAAGGTGAGATACGACAATCCGTTAATACGGAAAATTGCATCAGAACTGCCGGTGGTGCCAATGCCGCTGTATGTTACAGTGCCAGGCTCAGCCTGAAAAGTCAGTGCACTTCCAGCGCCAACACCTGTTATGTTTTCAAAGACAACGGTTTCGTTGTAATTGCCGGGTTGGATAGTAAATGTTGCTCCGCCGGTACCTACTCCTTGCGCCTGTAGATCGGCCACGGCCAGTGTAAGTGTTTCGTAATCTGCGTTGTCAGGACCAATGGTGTAGTTGCCCGAAAGCCCCTGTGCTACTATGCCCTCAACGACGAGCATAAGACAAATTAGTTGTAAAAAGGATAAAAGTTTCATAGTAGTTTGATGTTAATGAGTATTTAAAAGTTGTACAAAAGGTAACTCCCAAGTGTAAATTTTATTATTCACTTTTGGGGATCGCTGATCCTGTGTGGATTAGTGCTATTTTTAGACAACAAAAAAGCTGCTCCGAAAAATCAAAGCAGCTTTTTTGTTTTTAATAAAACTGTGAATTTATTTTATCACCAGCTTCTGGATGTTCGTTCCGTTTTTAGTTTTAACAAAAACAAAATATAATCCTGCCGGCAAACGGCTGATGTCGATAGTTTGCTCATGGCTGTTGATTGCCATCTCCATCATCAAAAGCCCGCTTTGGTTGGTGATGCG
>SABY01000266.1 GCA_009928785.1 Clostridia bacterium
GGGTGGCAGCTTTAGATACGAAGAGCCGCTAAACCTGATCGACTGGAAAATAGGACAAAACACCGATACACTGGCCGGCTATCCTGTGCAGGAGGCCACCTGTAAGTTGGGCGGACGCGAATGGACAGCCTGGTTTACCCCGGCAATTCCATACAACGACGGCCCTTACAAATTCAATGGCCTGCCGGGATTGATTCTTAAAGTTTATGATGCCCGGAAGCACTTTGTATTCGGGTTTATTTCGGCCAGCAAACCTGCCCAACCCACCATGATAGAGCTTGTAGAAAGAGATTACATTACCACCACCCGTGAGCAATTTATGAAAGCCAGCGCAGCCAGTCGCAGTAGCATCACCAGCAGAATGAGCGAAACGGGTGCCGATACAGAAACCCAACAAAAGGCTGCCCGTATCATGGATCGGCGAAATAATCCCCTAGAGCTTCGGTAACTCATTTTTAAATTTTCGGAATGATGACAAGCTGCCAGCAATCTTCATTTTTTAAAATCATCAGCCTGGGTGCGGCCATCGTTTTATTTTCATTAATAACTCCTTGTTTACGGGCGCAGGTTACCATCCGCGGAAGCGTAACCGATAGCACCGGATCAGCCATACCTCTTATCAACATCCTGGCCTACCCGGCGGACGGCCGTGCTTTGATTGCTTTTGCTGTGAGTGACGACCAGGGCCATTACACAATGGTGGTGAAAAGCACCTTCGACAGCCTCGACATCGAAGCCACTTCCATCAATTATCAAACGCTTCGCTACCGCATTGCAAACAGCGATGGGCAATTAAACTTTGTACTATCGGTGGATGTAAAACCGCTCGACATGTTCACCGTGAAGGCACAGCCTATGGCCAGGCAGGGCGACACGATCAGTTATCTTGTAAGTCGTTTTGCAGAGACCCAGGATCGATCTATCGAGGAGGTGTTGCGGCGTATGCCGGGCATAGAGATCGAACCCACGGGGCGTATATTGTATGAGGGCGTTCCTATAGAAAAATTTTATGTGGAGGGTCTCGATCTGATGGATGGACGCTATGGCGTGATAAGCAAAAACCTCCCGCCGGGATCGGTTACAACGGTCGAAATTCTGGAAAACCACCAGCCGCTGAAAATTCTGCAGGATCGCGTCACCTCTTTCCAACCATCG
Organism: Clostridia bacterium; assembly: GCA_009928785.1. Classification (GTDB taxonomy): domain Bacteria; phylum Bacteroidota; class Bacteroidia; order Bacteroidales; family 4484-276; genus SABY01. The sequence goes on from SABY01000266.1 coordinate 1,156, forward strand.
CTCAACCTGAATCTTCAGCATGATGTAACCGCCACTGGCACGGCACAATTAGGCACAGAAGCAAGCCCGCTACTTTGGGAGGCTAACATTACGCCCATGGTTTTTACCAAAAATTTTCAAATGATTGTCTCTTACCAAACCAACAACACTGGCAATGATGCGGCACTGCAACTTGAGGCTTTATCAGTGAGGGATATGTTGAGAGGAATAGAGCGAAAGAGCGAAAAAATAAATTTGGTTGGCCTGCAAAATGTTGCGCCTCCTGATATTGCGCCACAGCGTTATCTGGACAACAACATCCACATGGGCACTTTCAATAGTTTGCAACGCCTTGGCCGAAACCTTGAACTGCGTGTAAATCTTGCTTACGTAAATGATTTTCAGCAACAAAATGCTGTAACACAGCGCACCCTATATTCTCCGTCTGATACTTTGCATTTTAGCGAAAGCGTAAGCAACCAGCTTTATAAAAACTATCTGCAGACCTCTTTTACGCTACAGCGAAATGTGAAGAGTAATTATTTGCAAAATACCTTATCGATCAAATCTGAGCCAGATCGCCAAACCGGTATTGTGGACAATCAGACAGAGCTTGTAAACGAAAAGCTGCGCAGTCCGTTTAAAGCAATTTCCAACGATTTGCGTATAATCATACCGGCAGCAAAAAAGCTGATTGATGTGCAGTCGTATATTTCTATGGATCAAAGTCCGCAGGAATTACAGATAAAGCCAGGCAGGTTTGCTGATGTACTAAATCAGGGCACGCCCTACGAACAGGTAAATCAATTTGCTGAATTACGGCGATTCTACACACATCAATCTGCTGCGGTTGTGGTGGGTAATAGAAAACTTACTTTTACGCCTCGCATTGGCTTCAGCTACAGTGAGCAAATGCTCGAAAGCTCTATAGTGACTCCCGAAAACGAGGCAGAACAAAATGCAGGCGATGCTTTTATAAATGAAATAAAAAGTAGCCAGTTGCGCATATATGCCGAAACGGGAGTTGAGTATAAAACTTCGTCGCTGACGCT
>SABY01000127.1 GCA_009928785.1 Clostridia bacterium
GGTGTCGCTTTAAGCGACGCCGTTGGTAAACGTGCGGGATTGAAATGGGACGAGGTTCAGAGAATTTACGATTTACGGATGACAATTAACGAATAACGAATAACGAATAACGATTAACGAATAACGATTAACGAATAACGATTAACGATTTAAAGTAATACCGAATATTCAATATTGAAATGAGACGCTACCAGCACCCCTTATTTCACCCGCGTCCAGTACGTGGTGCGCCCCAGCAGCGATACGCCAATGTAGCCACGCACTTTGAGTTTGTCTTTGGTCTTGTCGGTAAACTCCATGTAGCAGCTATAGGTTTTGCCGCTTTTGGGATCGTAAATAGTGCCGTCCTCCCATTCGTCGTCGCCATCGAATACAAATCCCGAAAGTAGTTGCAAACCCATGAGTGGACGCTTTTGCAGCTCGCCGTCAGGGTTTTCTTTGTCGAGTTTGGCTTTGCCGGTTGCTTCGTCGATGGGGGTTTTGAGCCATACGATTTCGCCATAATATTTCCCGTTGCGGTTTTCGATTTCCACATGGGCGTCTTTGTCTTCGTTGAGCCAGATGCCATTGATGTCGTTGCCGGCTATTTGAGCTGCAGCATCATGCGAAGCAAAGGCAAATAAAAGCATCACTATCATCATGATGCCGAGCGAACGTGTTCTGTTTTTGGTCATTGTTTTAGTTTATTTATAAATAAAAAAATATTGGTGACGGGTAATCTATTTGGGTTTTCTTACCGAAGTTTCGGTATCGAAATGACAAGGGGTTTGGAGTGTTCTTTGAGGGTGGGGGTTGGTGGCGGCTTTGCCGCCACCAACCCCCACCCAAACAACCATAACTCACTGTCATTCCGAACGTAGTGAGGAATCTAATTCAAGTTATTTCGTTTCAACTATTACCGGACATCAATGTAAATAAATATCAGAATCGTAAAACAAGCGTAAAGTCAAAAAGTTTGCAGTCATCAAAAAGGCAATGCGTTTGACTTTACTTCTTTGGAATTTTTAAAATTGGAACCTATTTGCCTTTTATCTTTTGCCTTTTTACTTTTGCCCTTCGTCTTTTTTTATAATCTCCAGTCGATTTCGCCAATGCCATGCTGCTTCAGATAACTGTTGGTTTTGGAAAAATGGTGATTGCCAAAAAATCCGCGGCTTGCCGAAAGCGGTGAAGGATGCGGTGAAGTGAGAATACAATGTTTGTCAGCGTTGATCAGGCGTTGCTTATTGATGGCATAATTTCCCCACAGCAAAAACACGAGATGCTCGCGTTGGGTGGCGAGTTTCTGGATGGCAGCGTCGGTAAAGGTTTCCCACCCTTTGTTTTGGTGCGATCCGGCCACTCCCGCCCTAACGGTAAGCGTAGCATTGAGCAGCAGCACGCCCTGTTGAGCCCAGCGACTAAGGTCGCCGTGGGCAGGCACTGGCAAACCCAGGTCGCCCTGGAGTTCTTTGAAAATATTAACCAGCGACGGCGGCGGAACAATTCCCTGCATCACCGAGAAACACAACCCATGCGCCTGGCCAGTGCCATGATACGGATCCTGCCCGAGTATTACCACCTTTACCTTGTCGAAAGGAGTAAGATTGAAGGCGTTGAAAATGTTTTTTCCGGCGGGATATACACGGTGTTGCTGCCGCTCCTGAAGCAGAAACTCCTTGAGCTGCGCAAAATAGGGCGCCTGGAAATGTTCGTCGAGGGCGGCACCCCAACCCGGTTCTATCGTTGGATTTACGGTGGTCATGGTAGCAGAAAGTTTGTTAGCGGATACAACATCATTTATAAATCAATTGGCAATATTATGTTTAAAATTCTGTTTATTACAAAAAATTGCTTTTGCCGCCCTTGCCGGGCAATAATTAATACATGATGTGTACAAATATGAAAAAAGTATCGAGAACAATTATTTTGATGGCAGCCCTGATAATGCTGGGTTATGTGATGAATGCCTGTAAATCGTCGCAGGATTGCTCGGCATACGGTGAAGTAAAAAAATACCAGAAAGAGGTTCGTCCATAGTTTTGCCTTTTTGCCACAGGGGCTAAAAAAAAGTAAATCCCCCATGATCAGGAGTTTTATCATAGGTATGTTGATAATGCTGTTTGCTGCCGGCGCCATGACGGTAAGTGCACAGCAGGACGAGGAAGTCCCCTTCGACCAGATCGACACTATTCTTAATAAAGTAATACTGAAGCGCGAAATAATGGGGGGAGCCATGGCGCACACCAACGGATGGGGTCTCATTTTCCGTAAGGCCTACAACCAGAATGCTTTCGTTAAAAATGTGTGGGAGGTCGAGTTTTTCGGCATCCGCGACAACAAGCAGGTTCGCATCAATTATTACGGTGCCTACTACAGCGATGCCAACAGTTATGTGTATGGTAAGCTCAACAAAGTTTACGATTTGCGCAGCGGCTTCGGACGGCAACATTTGCTCAACAGCAAGCCCTACTGGGGCGGTGTGGAGGTTCGGCTGGCTTATTATGGCGGCGTGAGCATCGGCATCAGCAAACCCATTTATTTGTATATTTTCAATGAGGACGTGTACGAAGCACCCCAATCCCAACGATATGATCCCGAAAAGCATTTTGTGGATAACATCTTCGGACGCGCTCCTTTTATCGATGGCCTGCAGGAAACCACTTTTCATCCGGGCGGCTATGCAAAGGCCGGATTGTATTTCGACTTTGGCGCTTACAACACCAGCATCAAGGCGCTTGAGATAGGCGCTATGATAGATGCTTACATTACACCCATTGCCATTATGGCTTTTGAGGACAAACACTATTACTTCGTCAACTTCTATCTCAACTTTACCTTCGGCCAACGCTACAACAGGTTGTAACCGACTGCCTGTTAGAAAAAAAGAAAGAATAGGCAAATCAGGCTAATTACCAAAAAGAGAAATAGCGGACAAACAAAGAATCCGCGAATTCCACGAATCAGGCTAATTACCACGAAGAATAATTCGCTATATTCGTTTCATTAGCGAGAATTAGCAGACAAACAAAGAATCCACGAATTCACGCGAATCAGGCTAATTAACACGAAGAATAATTCGCTTTAATTCGTTTCATTGGCGAGAATTAGCGGACAAACAAAGAATCCGCGAATTCACGCGAATCAGGCTAATTACCACGAAGAATAATTCGCTTTAATTCGTTTCATTGGCGAGAATTAGCGGACAAACAAAGAATCCGCGAATTCCACGAATCAGGCTAATTACCACGAAGAATAATTACCGACGAATTGCTTAATGCCTGAATTTTTCTTCAAATTCTGAAATAGAGAGTACGCTCACTTTGGGGAACTTGTGCTGCTTCACTTCATTAAAATGTTTGTCGTTTGTTACAATGCAGGAAGCATTGGCAGCGATGGCGCAATCGACAAACTTATTGTCATCTTTGTCTTGCGTTATTAGCCGAAATTTGTAAAACGGTTCAAATTTTTTAACAAAAGGGTGGATGGTGAAAAAGTCGATCATATTAGCGGCAACAATTTCTTCGGCCTTTTTTTGAAGTATTTCTTTGTATTCTAAAATGATTTCGTTTGAAACACACAAGATTAATCCCCCATCGATTATTTCATCAAAAATCCACCTGTAGGGCGATTTTCGTCCAATGATGGCAATCAGGATATTGGTGTCTAAAACTATTCTAACGCCTGTTGTGCTCATTGCTCCAGTTGATCATGTCTTGTTCCGAAAGGTTTTTCTCCTCCCAAATTTCATCCATTGCTTCGGTTGCCTTTTGTGCAAAATATTTAGCCAGGAGCAATTTTATCTCTTCTAATTGTTCATCTTTTACATCATTAGCGTAAAGCCTCAGAAGCTCAATCTGAACGTTGCTTAGCGATTTTTCGAAAACTTGCATAGTGTGGTATTTTTGTTTTAAACAAAAGTAGAAACTTTTTGATTGTTAATAAAATGTTCTCTTCTTTTTAATGCACAGTTACAGATTATCCTAATTTTGCTTTCTAAAAAAAACATGGCAACACTACGCCGTTTCGATAAAATATTTAGAAATAAAAAAGAAGCATGCTCATGTGAGGTGCTTCTTTTTTTTGTTAATGCCGATTCGGAAATCAACACCAAAATCAACATACAGACATGAAAAACAGGAGTTTAATATCTATCAACGACTTCAGCAAGGAGGAGCAGATTAAGATTCTCAACATTGCCGAAGGGTTTGAATTACAGCCCACACAGAATATCCTGGGCGACTACGTGGTGGCAACACTTTTCTTTGAGCCGTCCACGCGTACCCGGCTCAGCTTCGAGAGTGCCGCGTCGCGGCTGGGCGCCAAAGTAATTGGTTTCTCATCGGCAGCTTCGTCGAGTGTGAGCAAAGGCGAATCGCTCAACGACACCATCCTCACTGTGAGCAATTACAGCGACATCATCGTGATGCGCCATCCGGTTGACGGCAGCGCGCGCTACGCCAGCGAGGTGTCGCCGGTGCCAGTGATCAACGCCGGCGACGGCGCCAACCAGCATCCTACGCAAACCCTGCTCGACATGTATTCGATACGCAAAACCCAGGGCACGCTCGACAATCTTAACATTGCATTTGTTGGCGACCTCAAATACGGACGCACCGTGCACTCACTTACTATGGCGCTTACGCAATACAACACTACTTTTCATCTGGTGTCGCCCACAGAGCTTAAGTTGCCCAGCTACGTCAAGCGACATATCAAAGAAAACAACCTTTCTTACTACCAGTACACCGATCTGATGGAGGTAATTCCACAGGTGGATATTATTTACATGACACGCATCCAAAAAGAGCGCTTCTCTGATCCACTCGAATACGAGCGCGTAAAAAACGCCTATAATCTTAGCAACAGCATGCTTGCGGGTTCGCGCGACAATATGCGCATCATGCACCCGCTGCCCCGCGTCAACGAGATTGCTGCCGATGTAGATGCCAACCCCAAGGCCTATTATTTCCAGCAGGCGCTCAATGGTGTATTTGTACGTCAGGCATTGCTGGCCACTATTCTGGGTGTTAAGTAGCGGTTCATTGTATTAATATTGATAAAAAATTCATTGTCATGGAAAATAACGAGCAAAGAAAAGAACTCAAAGTATCGGCTATCGAAAACGGTACTGTTATCGATCATATCCCGGCCAACAGCCTGTTTAAAGTTATCAAGATTCTTGGTCTCGACAACATCGAAGAGCAAGTGCTTTTTGGCACCAATCTCGAAAGCAAAAAATATGGCCGCAAAGGCATTGTGAAGGTGAGCAACAAGTTTTTTGAAAGCGACGAGGTGAACAAAATCGCCATGGTAGCTCCCAATGCATCTCTCATCGAAATTCGCGACTTTAAAGTGGTGCATAAGTCGGTGGTAGAAATACCGGACCATGTCGATAAGATTGTGCGCTGTTTCAATCCCAATTGCATCACCAACCACGAGCAGGTAATCACACGTTTTGATGTGCTCAAAGACGAGGAAACCCTGAAACTCCGGTGCTATTATTGCGAAAAGACCACCCTGCGGGAGAATGCTGTTTTTATTTAGTAGAGGTTGGAAGTTAGAGGTTAGAGGTTAGATGGAAGAAGATGGAGGTTTCTGATTCGGAGATTGGTGATTTCTGGCGAAACCTCGAAATGATTGTGGTGACCATCAACAACCCTTTGTTTTTTTGGTTATTAATAAAAACTCATGCTATATGAAACAACATGCTGCCCTTCTGTTTTTTATTCTGCTGCTTGCCGCGATGCCACTATCGGCGCAGCTAATTCCTTTTGAAGACAACACCGAGGCAATTGCCAAAACGGAAAGCCACCGCTTTTCTTTGCGCAGTTCTGAAGACGCTTCACGCACCGGCAACAATATCAACATCATCCACACATGTTTTCGCTGGCAGATCGACCCGGCGGTACTTTACATCAGCGGAAGCGTAAAGCATACTTTTGTGGCGATTGCAGATGCAACGCAGGAGATAACGCTGGAGCTAAATAACAACATGCTCATCGATTCAATCATTTTTCATGCAGAACCCGTTGCGCATGAATATTTGTCGGAATATCTTTTTAAAATAATAATACCTGAAGCCCTGCCTGCAGGTGCCACAGATTCGTTGCTGATTTATTACCAGGGCGCCCCGTTGCAAGGACAAGGCTTTGGCGCTTTTGCGCAGGATTATCATGAGGAAGTGCCCATCATCTGGACGCTTTCCGAACCTTATGGCGCCAAAGAGTGGTGGCCCGGCAAAAACGACCTGACCGATAAGATCGATTCGACAGATATTTTTGTGACAACGCCCGAGGGTTATCGGGTGGCGAGCAACGGCCTGCTGGTGAGCGAAACTACTGCCAACGGTATGACTACTTTTCATTGGCAGCATCGCTATCCCATCGTGAGCTATCTGGTAGCAATAGCCGTGACCAACTATTCCCGCTTTACCAAATATGCCATCTCGGGCGGCGACACCATGCCAATCATCAACTACGTGTATCCCGAAGATTCAGCCGTGGCGGTGGAGCACAGCGCCAACACGGATGAGATGATCCGCATTTACGACAGCCTCTTTGGCCGCTATCCTTTTGCTAATGAAAAATATGGTCATGCCCAATTTTCGTGGCCCGGTGGCATGGAGCACCAGACGATGAGTTTCATGGGTGGCTTTGGTCACGACCTGCGCGCCCATGAGTTGGCGCATTCGTGGTTTGGCAATAAGATAACCCTGGGCACCTGGCAGCATATTTTTCTCAACGAGGGCTTTGCCACTTACGCCACAGGCCTCACTTTTGAAGAGATGTACGATGGCTACTATTGGAATATCTGGAAAAACAACACCATTAATTCGGTGCTCTCTGCCCCCGACGGATCGGTTTTCGTGGAAGATACCGCCGACATCAGCAGACTTTTCAGCGCGCGGCTGTCGTATTACAAAGGCGCACTCTTGCTGCACATGTTGCGCTGGAAGATGGGCGACGATGCGTTTTTTACGGCTTTGCGCAGCTATGTAGCCGACCCGATGCTGGCGTACAGGTTTGCAACACTGCAGGATTTTATCTATCATCTGCAAAGTGCCGGAGGTACTGATTTTACTGAGTTTTTCGATGATTGGTATTACGGCGAGGGCTTTCCCAAATATGGCATCAACGTGACGCAGCTCGACGATGGTAAAATAAAAATTACTATCCACCAGCAGCAGTCGCATCCCTCGGTAGATTTCTTTGAAATGCCCGTGCCCGTTGTGGTACATGGCGCTGCCGACAGCATCGTTTATCGTTGCGATCTGCAGTTTTCGGGGCAGGAATTTATTTTTGATAGTCCGGGCTTTGAAATGGTGTCGGCCAGCTTCGACCCGGAACGGTGGCTACTGGCAAGCCTCGACTACCTCACGCTGGCGGCTGACGAACCTGTTGCAGAAATCATTAATATCTATCCAAATCCGGCAACCAAAACGGTGCAGATTTTTGTTCCTGATCTCAAAATCAATAAAATCATTATTACCAATGCCAGCGGCAAAAAGGTATTTGACCATAATTACAATGTGATGAATGAAATGATTGCGGTGGATGTGTCGGCGTGGCAGCCTGGCGTTTATTTCGTTTTTATCGAAACTAACCAACAAACTGTACATGCAAAAATCGTCATCTCACGGTAGATCAAGAGTTATCTGTTTTTAATGGAATTTTTTCACGCCAGCCTCCACAGGAATTGGGAGATCGTTTTCGGCGGGCGGTATCGGACACGAATATTTCTTGTTGTAATGGCACAACGGATTATAAGCCTTGTTGAAGTTGAGGACGATTGGGTTGCCGGCTGATTTTTCCAAATCCAGATAGCGACCGCCGCCATAAGTGGTTTCGCCGTTGGTAAGATCGGTGAAGGGCAAAAATAAATCATTTTCGTATTCGGGATTGCGCGCGATCAAATCCAGATTTTGATAAACGCTGAGCGTGTAGGTTTTGCCCTGGTACGCAAACGACACCTCCCCGTATTTCACATATTTTACTTCATCTTTGGTGCGCTTCATCATAAAGGGGATGGCTTGCGGTGTGCGCCTGATGGTTACTTCGAAAATCAGGTCGGGATTGACCGGAAAAAAATCAAGCGATTCAAATTTGGCGAGATCATCGGGAAGCAGGGGTGTTTCTTCGGGGTTGGCATATTGGGCATTCAGTGCTTCCTGAGCCATGACGGACTCACGGATGTATTGTTCGGTTTTGTCTTGTGTATTTGCAAAAAAGGAAACAAGTAGTAAAGCAATGATCAGGATATGGTTTTTCATAGTGTAAATATTAAATAGTGTCTGTCTTTAAAGTTAGGGATTATTGAGGAAATCCATAGCCCAGGCATTTATGCCTGGGATTATTGAGGAAATCCATAGCCCAGGCATTTATGTCTGGGATTATTGAGGAAATCCATAGCCCAGGCATTTATGCCTGGGATTATTGAGGAAATCCATAGCCCAGGCATTTATGCCTGGGATTGAAATTAAGTGTTGTCAATCCCCCGCCCCTCGCAGGGATTGCCGAAGGCAATCCCTGCGAGGGGCGGGGTTGAAAATCGAAATCCCAGGTGTTCTTTTTGACATTATATATCACGAAGCTCGACAACCATTAAAAAATAAAGGGTTTAATTTTAAGATGGCTTTTACTTCTGTGCAAAACAGGGCGATTAAATCTACATGGATTTTACTGGAGCAAAACTTTACCGGTCATCTCCTTTGGAATATCCATACCCATCAGTGCCAGAATGGTTGGGGCTACATCAGCAAGAATGCCGTTGTTGATTTTTTTGTATCTGTCGGTAACCAGGATGCATGGCACGGGATTGAGCGAGTGCGCCGTATTGGGCGAGCCATCAGGATTAACGGCATGGTCGGCATTGCCATGGTCGGCGATGATCAATACTTCATAGCCATTTGCTTTTGCCGTATCCACTACTTCATGCACACATTTATCAACCGTTTCGACAGCCTTTAAAATGGCTTCATACACTCCGGTGTGGCCCACCATATCGCCATTGGCAAAGTTGAGACACATAAAATCGGCCTCCTGCTTTTTTAATTCCTCCACTATGGCATCCTTTACCAGGTAGGCGCTCATTTCGGGTTGCAAATCATAGGTGGCTACTTTGGGCGACTGTTTTAAAATGCGTGTTTCGCCTTCAAACTTCTGCTCCCTGCCTCCTGAAAAGAAAAAGGTAACATGGGCATATTTTTCGGTTTCGGCTATTCTTATCTGCTTTTTACCGGCTGCCGAAATTACTGCCCCAAGGGTATTCTCCACATTGTCTTTATTATAAATCACAGTGATCCCTTTGAATGAATCATCATAATTGGTCATGGTGTAATATTTCAAATCGAGGGTATGCATGCCATGTTCCGGAAAGTTCTGCTGTGTAAGTGCAGTTGTAATCTGGCGTAGTCTGTCGGTTCTGAAATTAAAACAAATCACCACATCATCCTCTTTGATAACACCCACGGGTTTATCATTTTCGTTGACCATTACGATTGGTTTGATGAATTCATCGGTAACGCCGGCATCGTACGATTCCTGCATCGAGTTTAGGATATCGGTAGAATGTTTCCCAATTCCGTTTACCATCAAATCGTAGCCAGCTTTAATCCTCTCCCAGCGTTTGTCGCGGTCCATGGTATAATAGCGGCCAACAAGTGAGGCAATCTGTCCGTTGGAATGTTGCAGATGATTGAGCAGGTTTTTTATAAATCCTTTTCCGCTTTTTGGATCGGTATCGCGGCCATCGGTAAGGGCGTGGATAAACACATGCTCCAATCCGTAATCCATGGTTAAATCGCAAAGCTTATAAAGATGCGTATCCATCGAATGTACGCCGCCATCAGAAACCAATCCGATAAAATGAACGGCTTTGTTGTTTTCTTTTGCATAGGTAAACGCGTCAATGAGCTGTGGATTCTTTGCTATCGAATTATCTTTTATTGCCCTGTTAATCCGCACCAAATCCTGATAAACAATTCTTCCGGCACCAATATTCAGGTGGCCTACTTCCGAGTTTCCCATTTGCCCGTCGGGCAGGCCAACGTTTTCGCCGCTGGCCAACAATTCAGAATTTGGATAATCTTCCATAAGGGCGTCCATGTATGGCGTATTCGCGTTAAAAATCACGTCGGCTCTCGACTTATCTCCTTTTCCCCATCCGTCGAGAATCATCAATAATACTTTTCTATTGCTATCGTGTGTCATAGGTTTTTAATTTTAAATCTATCAAGTAAACAACAATCTGGTGATTTTAGCCTTTACAATGAGCAAATTTAGCTTTTCTTGAGAAAATAATCAACAAAAAGGCTTTGTTTTGCGGGTTGCTTCGCCAAAATTTCTATGTATTTTTGCCGCTAAATTATTGAGCATATGAAAAAGTGGGTCATCCCGGACATTCACGGATGTGCTAAAACACTGAAGGCGCTCGTGGAACAGTTGCAACCCTCCAAAGAGGATTTGTTGATATTTCTGGGCGACTACATCGACCGGGGTCCTGACGCCAGGGGTGTGGTGGATTACCTGATGCAGCTTCAGGCCGGCGGTCAGCAGATGATTCCGCTGCGCGGCAACCACGAAGAGTATTTGTTGCTTGCACTCGAAAAGGACAAAGAGCTGCGAAAAATATCCATTTTCCGCCGGAAGCACAATCATCTTTTCGATAAATGGATGCGCCATGGCGGAACCGATACTATGGAAAACTTTGGTATCAGTAATCTGAATGAGATGCCTCAGAAGTATATCGACTGGTTTGAGCAACTGCAGTTTTACACCGAGCAGGAAAACTACCTCATCGTACATGCCGGCCTCAACTTCGAGCGGCGCGATCCGCTGGAAGATCAACATGCGATGCTCTGGAGCCGGTCGTTTGTTCCCCATCCCGAAAAAATTGGCGGACGGATAGTCATTCATGGCCACGTACCCGTGAGCCTTTCTTTTATCCAAAGCCAGATAGCCGACAAAACAACTAAATACATCCCACTCGACAACGGATGCTATTTGAACGGTAGCGAAGGGATGGGGAATTTGGTAGCTCTTGAGCTTGGCGCCAAAGAGCTGGTGGTGCAGCCAGGGTTGGATTTTTTGTAAGACAGTCCACAGCAGGTAGTCCTAAGTAGGCAGTTCTTAGGTGGCAGTTCCCTAGCGGCAGTTTCTCTGATGCGTTCAGCTTAGGTTGGTTTCGACAGGTTTCGACAGGTTTCGACAGGCTCAACCTTCTGCTGCTCGATTTTACTGCAACGACGCTTTTTTTTGATTCGGATTATTAAGATTTTAATGATTTTGAAATTATTGACTTATCCCTCCAAAAAAGTCTGAAATTTATTTCCATTTTAAATAAGATG
>SABY01000128.1 GCA_009928785.1 Clostridia bacterium
GTCGACTGTTTCGGCCTGCTCAACGACGAGCACATCGCCCGCTATTTCGAACTGGGGTGCGAGGTCAAAGGATTGGGGCGCGGGCATATCCAGCGGATCAAGAAACAGGTGCGCAACGGCGGGTGAGGCAGCAAGGCCGTCGCACTCGTCTCGATGCGCCTGGCACCGGTGACGTAACCGGCGCGGCGCTGAAAGCAGAAAAAGGCCCAGAACCATACCGGGGCTGTTCATTTACAAAGATTGGCACGCTCAAGTGCGTGCCTGCATACTGGAAAGGGTTTCCGCACAATCTGTGCGGTACTGACAAAGACAACCAACAAAAGAAGAAAAGGGACCATGTACGGAAAAATTACGGACCGGAAAATTCGCATTGCCGTGGTCGGCTGCGGCAGGATTGCCAAAAATCATTTCGCCTCCATCGAGAAACATGCAGACAACCTTGAACTGGTCGCGATCTGCGATGCGGACCGGGTGCTTCTCGAGGAAAAATCGCGGGAATTGCAGGTGCCGGGATTCAGGCACCTTGCGGAAATGCTCACATCGGTCGATATCGATTTGGTCTCGATCTGCACGCCCAGCGGTTTGCACCCCGAGCAGACCATCCTGGCGGCCAAGCACGGCGTGCACGTGATGACCGAAAAACCCATGGCTACCCGATGGAAAGACGGCCTGGCCATGGTCAAAGCCTGTGACGAGGCGGGTGTCCGCCTGTTCGTTATCAAGCAGAACCGCAGGAACTCGACCCTGCAGTTGCTGAAAAGGGCCATAACCGAAAAGCGTTTCGGCCGTATCCACATGGTGGCCTTGAACGTATTCTGGACCCGCCCCCAGGAGTATTACGACAGCGCCAAGTGGCGGGGTACCTGGGAACTTGATGGCGGCGCCTTCATGAACCAGGCCAGCCACTATGTTGACCTGCTTGAGTGGCTTATCGGGCCGATCGCCGATATCCAGGCCATGACCGGGACGCTCGAGCGGGACATCGAGGTTGAGGATACGGGGGTTATGAATGTCCGCTGGCGCAATGGCGCCATGGGTTCGATGAGCGTGACCATGCTCACCTATCCGAAAAACCTCGAAGGGTCGATCACCATCCTGGGCGAAAAGGGCACTGTCCGAGTCGGCGGGGTGGCGGTCAACGATATCCAGCACTGGGAGTTTGCCGAGCCCATGGACTACGACGCTCAGATCAAGGAAGCCAATTACCAGACCACCTCGGTCTATGGTTTTGGCCATCCGCTCTATTTCAAGAACGTCATCGATGTGCTGCGCGGTGAGGCCGAGCCGGAAACCGATGGGCGGGAAGGGCTGAAATCGCTCGAGGTGCTCATTGCCACCTACCTGTCGGCCCGTGACAACAAAACCATCTCCCTCCCCCTGGAATACTGATCCATGGACAAGGAATATTTTGTTCATGCCACCGCCCTTGTCGATGAAGGGGCGACCATAGGAAACGGCAGTCGCATCTGGCACTGGGTGCATGTCTGTTCCGGGGCCGTTGTCGGCGAACGCTGTTCCCTTGGCCAGAACGTTTTTGTCGGCAACAAGGTGGTCATCGGCAGCAATGTCAAGATCCAGAACAACGTCTCGGTCTATGACAACGTCACCCTGGAAGACGATGTATTCTGCGGCCCCTCCATGGTGTTTACCAACGTCTACAACCCCCGCTCGGCCATATCGCGGAAAGAGGAATACCGGCCCACCGTGGTTCGGCAGGGGGCGACCCTGGGCGCCAACTGCACCATCGTCTGCGGGGTGACCATCGGCCGGTACGCCTTCATCGCTGCCGGCGCGGTGATCAACAAGGATGTGCCCCCCTATGCCCTGATGGCCGGCGTGCCTGCCCGCCAGATCGGCTGGATGAGCGAATATGGCGAACAACTCGATCTGCCACTAAGCGGCAGGGGCGAAGCGGTGTGTCCTCACACCGGTCACCGCTACCTGCTCAACGACAACACACTGACTCGGATACACCCATGATTCCCTTTATCGATCTGGCCGCCCAGCAGGCGCGCATCAAAGACAAGATCGACGCCGCCATCCAGCGCGTCCTGGCCCATGGCCGCTACATCCTCGGCCCCGAAGTGGCCGAATTGGAAGAACGCCTCGCCGCCTACACCGGCGCCAAGCACTGCGTCACCGTGGCTAACGGAACCGATGCCCTGCAGGTTGCCCAAATGGCTCTTGGCATCGGCCCCGAGGATGAAGTCATCACCCCCGGTTTCACCTTCATCGCCACCGCCGAGACCGTCGCCGTGCTCGGTGCCAGACCGGTTTACGTGGATATTGACCCGCAGACCTACAACCTCGATCCAGCGAAACTCGAAGCCGCCATCACCCCGCGAACCAAGGCGATTATCCCGGTTTCCCTGTACGGGCAGTGCGCCGATTTCGACGCCATCAATGCCATAGCCGAAAAACACAATCTTCCGGTCATCGAGGATGCCGCGCAGAGCTTTGGCGCCACCTATAAGGGCCGCAAATCCTGCAACCTCAGCACTGTGGCGACCACCAGCTTCTTCCCCAGCAAGCCCTTGGGATGCTACGGCGATGGCGGCGCCATCTTCACCAACGACGACAACCTGGCCACAGTTATCCGTCAAGTTGCCCGCCACGGACAGGATCGGCGGTATCACCACATTCGCGTCGGCATCAACAGCCGTCTCGATACCCTGCAGGCAGCCATCCTGCTAATCAAACTTGAAATATTCGACGAGGAGTTGCAACTGCGCCAACAGGTCGCAGAGCGATATACCCGACTCCTCAACGAGGCCGGCATCACAACTACTCCCTATATCGAACCTGGCAATACCAGTGCCTGGGCGCAGTACACCATCCGTGTGCAGAACCGTGAGCAGGTGCAGGCTGCCCTCAAGGACGCAGGCATACCCACCGCGGTCCACTACCCAATACCGCTGAATAGACAGCCGGCCGTCGCCGACGCGAACGCACGCATACCGCTAGGCGATGAGGTGGCGGAGGTTGTCATGAGTTTACCAATACATCCCTACCTGCAAGAAACGGACATCAAAAAAGTTGTTCGAGTGTTAGGCAATTAGATAGTACAGGTATTAAAAACAAAGGAGTTGCATTGTTTTGTCTTTGAAAAAATAAAATATTATCGGGTTTAATATAAGTATTGGTTGAATGAGATGAAAATATCTATCAAAGACTATTCTGTTACCTTGTTTTCTGGTGTAGCGGTTTCTTTTTATTCCTTTATTATTTTAAAGCTTATTTTAGTGTATTATGGTGATCAGGCGTTAGAGTTTTTCTCGATTTTAAAAAGATATCAATCGTTCCTTGTGCCAATATTGCTTCTTGGTTTTGGAGTTACTTTGCCAAAGTATCTTGCCATGAAGAATATATCAGAAAAGACTATTTTTCAGTGTTTGTTCATGGTAGTGGGCGCGTTCCTAGTAGCCTTGGTATCTTTTTTTCTATTTTCAGGGAATTATTATCTATCAGTATTATTGAGTTTGCCCGCTCTTGCTGCTGGATTTTTATATTCTATCGCAAGAGGTTTAAATTTATTTGTTGAAGGATCGTTAGTTAATATCTTTTTTTTGGTTATATTGCCTACCATAATTTTTTTTATGGTTGATAATGTTGATAATTATATAAAAATTTATTTTTTATTATCTATCTGTTTTTTTAGTGTTATTTTTTTTTAAAAGAAAATTACTAAAAAATAGTAATTTAGATTCTTTTGAAGGTAAAACTTTTTTTACAACAAGTTTCATGAGAGTTCCAGGAGACTTTTTAAATCAATTTATTTTTATGTTGCCTGTTCAGTTGTGTGTATATAATAATGATCTGAAATCTGCTGCCTATCTGTCCGTTTCTTTTTCTGTTGTTTCAGCATGCGCAATTCCTTTGAAACCAATTAGCACTATACTGCTGGTTAGGGTTGCCATGGCGAATTTCAACCAAGAAAAAAATAGAATTTCTTTGTTATATTACTGTTTGGTTAGTCTGGTTTTGACTTTGATATATCGATGTTTTACATGGGTTTTTAATGAGTTTTACTTCAAAAATGAAGATTTTCTTTATATTCTCAATGCGTTAACTCCATTAGTCTTTTTCTATTCAGTTTATGTCCTTAGCAGAAGTTATGTTGATGCATTGTTTAGCGGCCCAATGCTTACTTATGTCAATTTGATTGCTCTTTTTTTTGGTTATATAGTGTTTTGGTTTTTATTCCCTGATCCATGGGTCATTGCATTAGTTTCATATGGTTTCGCCACAATAATTGTTATATTTTTGGTATCGGTAAAAAAGCATGCGTGAATATTATATTTTGCTTTCTCTAGTCTTGTTTATAGTAGTTTTTTTTTGGGGAGTTATTCGCTTTTCTGAAAAGGAGTCGGCTCTTTCAACTTATTTTGTTTTTAGTGTCGGGGTGATAGTTTATTTTTTAATTATACCGCTTGAGATGTGGATTAAAAAAAGTGATATATTTTATATTTCAGGATATAAAATTGATCTGCCTAGCCATATAGTTTTTGTATTTGTCCAATCAGCTCTTGCTTTGCCTGCATTTATGATTGGCTTGTATGCTGGAAATTTTAATTTATACTCAATTAACAGCGTTAAATGTAGTGAATTAAATTTAAAAAAACGCCAAGCGTTAATTGTTTTGTTCCTCGTTCTGGTATTTATTATATTTTATTTTGATTATCTTTTTATGAGTTTCAGTGATTATTTCTACACATCAAATCTGCATTATTCTGATCCTCTATATTCATTGCTCAAATATGTTTTATTATCTTTGTTATGTTTTTATGGGGTATTGTTTTTCTTTAAAAGAAGTTATTCTTTAGGGTTTTTGTTATTATTAATTGTTTTTATGTTTGGATTTTTTACCAATGATAAAAACCCGATGCTGATGAGCCTTCTTTCGTTTGCTGCTTACGCTGTCAGGAATATACGCGACAGAATTCCTGTCGTAGTGTTTCTGGTTGGAATGCTTCCCGTTGTTTTGCTATTGTCATTTTTGGTGCGCTTGTTTTCGTTCCTGAGGGCAGGGTACTCTTTATACGACTCAGTATTTATAAATCTTAAAACGTTTTCTTTCGCTAGTATTGATCCTGCTGGTCCGTACGTATCTGTTGCAGAAAGCTTTAAAATTAATAATTTTGAGTTTGGATATACATATATTCAAAATTTTATCAGCTTAATTCCAAAACTTATCTATCCTTCAAGACCGCCGGACTTAGCTGAAACTTTTGCAAAAGAGATGATTCTAGATTGGTCGGAAGGTAGGGGGTTGGGATTCTCACCACTGGCTGAAGCGTATATCAATTTTGGGTATTTGGCCTTCGTGCATTTTTTTATATTTGGGGTAATTTGGGCCTTGCAATGGCGATTATTTTTTTTCATTTGGAAGAGATTTGCGCCTCGGAATATGTTTCCAGTTTTTTATAAAGTTTTTGGACTCTACATGTTGATATTGAGCTTTAGGGGTTCCAGTCTTCATCTTATAAAAATAATGCCAATGTACTTTTTAGTTTCTTTGTTATTTATTTTTCTAATTAAATCATCTGTAAAGAAAAGAAATGAAAATTTTATGGGCGCATAATTTTAATCCCAAGAATCCTGTTGCTGGGATTTTTATGAAACAGATGTATTCTTTTATAAATATCAATAAAAAAAACGAATTTGATATATGTTTATATTATATGGGTAACTTGAGAAATCCATTAATTGTTATTTTTCAACTTTTAAAAATTGTTATTATAAGTAGCCGTTACGATATTGTTCACGCCCAATTTGGCTCTATGTGTGGGTGGATATGCTCATTTGCAAGATCAAAGAATAAGGTAATTACCCTAAGGGGGTCGGATTGGTATCAAAATTTAGAAATTAAAGGATGTCGAGGTATTCATGGTAGGTTTCAGCGTTATTTAACAATTTTTTCTTTAAAAAAGTACAATGTAATAATTGTTACATCTAATAGGATGAAAAAAGAGGTTGAAATTATTTTTCCGGGATTGAAGGTTACAGTTATACCAAGTCCAGTGGATACTCAAAAGTTTTTTCCTATGGATAAAAATATTGCAAAAGAAAAATTAGATTTGGATAGTAGTATCAAGTATTTTTTATTTCCTGTTGCATCAAAAAATAATCCTATCAAGAGGCCATGGCTTATTGACGAGCTTTCGAGATCTCTTCCGGGAACCAGCAAAATTCTTACGGCTAGCGGTATTCCTCATGAAGATATGATATTTTTATACAATTCGGTAGATGCTGTTTTGTTGCCATCGGTTTATGAGGGGTGGCCCAATGTTATTAAAGAATCTTTGCTTTGTAATACACCGTTTGTTGCAACAGATGTCAGTGATTTGAAAGAATTTAGTGATAGAAATCCATCCTGCGTTGTTGTAGAGCCCGAAGTCGAATCATTTTTAACTGCTGTAATTAACCATGATTTCGAGCGAGATGTTAATGAATTGAGGGATAGTATAGTATGGATGAGTATGAGCAATCTTTCTGCTCAATTGCTTGATAGCTACAATTGTTTCACTTGACTCTATCTTTAGGGGAGACATAAACGTAGTGAACGTTCTGACAGTCATCGGCGCCCGGCCCCAGTTCATCAAAGCCTCAGTGGTCTCCCGAGAATTTGCGCAACAGGGCGTGGTCGAGGAGATTGTCCACACAGGCCAGCATTTCGACGTCAACATGTCGGATGTGTTTTTTGAAGAGTTGGAGATCCCCCGCCCGACACACCATCTCGGCATTGGTGGCGGCACGCATGGCCAGAACACCGGGCGAATGATCGAGGCGATCGAAAAGGTGCTGCTTGCCAGTCGACCCGACTGGGTACTTGTGTATGGCGATACCGATTCGACCCTGGCCGGTGCGCTGGCCGCGGTCAAACTCCATATCCCTGTCGCCCATGTGGAAGCCGGCTTGCGCTCTTTCAACCGGGCCATGCCCGAGGAGATCAACCGGGTGCTCACCGACCATTGTGCCACCCTGTTATTTGCCCCCACGGAAGTCGCAGTGGGCCATCTGGCCAAGGAGGGGATTACAGGGGCCGGGGTGCAGCGTGTCGGCGATGTGATGTATGACGCGGCCTTGTTTTTCGGGCAAAAAGCAGAGCAGGGCAGTCGGATTCTGGATGTACTCGGCCTGGAACCGCGCCAGTTTGTGCTGGCCACGGTTCACCGCGCGGAAAATACCGATAACCAGGATCGACTTCAGGCGATTTTTGCAGGCTTTCGGGAATTCGGGCGACCCATAATCCTGCCCCTTCATCCTCGGACCAGGGGGCGCTTGGAATCCTTCGACATACCGGTACCCGGGAATGTGCGGATTGTAGATCCGGTCGGTTACCTGGATATGGTCATGCTGGAGAAAAACGCTGCCTTGATCGCCACGGATTCAGGCGGGGTGCAGAAGGAGGCATTTTTTTACCAGGTGCCCTGTGTCACCCTGCGCGACGAAACAGAATGGGTTGAATTGGTGCAGGCGAATTGGAATACACTGGCACCGCCAGGCGATGGGGGCGAGATGGCGGCACGGATGCATCGATCTTTGGGCACCCGCGGGCTGCCGATTACTCCGTATGGAGATGGCAAGGCCGCGGCAGCCATCCTCTCCGGCCTCCTGCATTACGCTCGAAGATGAAACAGGTCTGGATTTTAAATCACTATGCCCAGGAGCCGGGAGGCGCTGGCGGCACTCGGCACTTCAGCCTCGGTCAACATTTGCGGGCGAATGGCTGGGCGGCAACGATTGTTGCCGCCAGCGTGGAACTGAACACGGGGCGGCAAAGACTGGCAGGAAAGGAATCGAGCCGTCACTGCGAGTTCGACTCGGTCCCGTTTTTATGGGTACGGACGCCAGCATACAGCGGGAATGGCATCGGTCGGTTGCTCAACATGCTGGCCTACAGTCTGCGGGTCCTGCTGCCCGGCACCACTCGCAGGCTCGAAAGACCGGATGTGATCGTCGGCTCCAGCGTTCACCCCTTTGCGGCCTGGGCTGGAGCTTTGCTGGCCAAACGGTTTGGCGTGCCCTTTATTTTTGAGGTCCGCGACCTCTGGCCGCAGACCCTCATCGATATGGGGAAGTTGAAACCGGAAGGCAGCGTTACCCGACTGTTTCGCGCCCTAGAACGATGGTTGTACCGGCGGGCGGACAGGATCGTGGTGCTGCTGCCCAAGGCTGCCGATTATATTATCCCGCTGGGCATTCCTGCGGGAAAGATCGTCTGGATTCCGAATGGGGTTGAACTTACCGGGTACCCGGCGCCAAACCCGCCAGCCGCAAGGGAATCGTTCACCCTGATGTATTTTGGTGCGCATGGTCAGGCAAACGGTTTGGACTGTGTTTTGAGGGCGATGGCAGGGTTGCAAACTGATCCGGACATGCGTCATGTCCGTCTGCGGATGGTTGGCGATGGTCCGCTCAAACCTGGCCTGCAACAGTTGGCGAGTGAGTTGCGCCTCGATAATGTTGTGTTTGATCCCCCCGTTCCTAAACGCGAGATTCCGTCCCTGGCCGCGCAGGCCGACGCGTTTATCTTCAATCTCATTGACGCCCCGGTTTTCAAGTTCGGCGTCAG
This sequence comes from Clostridia bacterium, assembly GCA_009928785.1. GTDB lineage: Bacteria > Bacteroidota > Bacteroidia > Bacteroidales > 4484-276 > SABY01. The sequence goes on from SABY01000128.1 coordinate 8,576, forward strand.
TTCAAACAAATTGTTTGATTTTCTCGCCGCTGCCCGGCCCATCATCTTCTGCTGTAATTCATCGAATAACCCTGTCGAGGAAGCGAATGCCGGCTTGACGGTGCCTGCCGGTGATCCGGCAGCCACCGCCACGGCAATAAAAACCGTGGTGCACATGGTTCCGGAAGAACGTGCTGAAATGGGTCGGGCTGGCCGTGTCTACGTGGAAGAACACCATTCATTCGCCGCGCTCGCGGCAAAATTCGCGGCAACGCTCGACGCGGTTGTCGCAGAGCATGAAACGCGTCGTTGATATTCTGACCTCCGTGTTGCTCAGTGATTGTTTCGGTCCCTGCCGCTCCGCGTTGCAGGGGGATACATCACCACTTCGGCACTTCAATCCTTTTCCGTCAAACTCGTTCGGGTCGTGGTGGTCGGGGACGTGAACGCCACCTGCGCCTGCTCCATCACCGCCAAAAAAGAGCATGTGCGCCTGGCCCATATCGAGGCGGGCCTGCGCTCGGGCGATATGCGTATGCCGGAGGAGGTGAACCGTCTGGTGACCGATCGCTTGTCCGATCTGCTTTTTACGCCGGACAGGCTCTCGGGCGACAACCTGCGTCAGGAAGGTGTGCCCGAAGAAAAGATCCGGTTCGTCGGCAACATCATGATCGACACCCTGGAGGCCCAGCGGTCCAGGGCGGCAGACCTGCAGGTGGCGGACATCGTGCTTGGCAATCGCAAGAAGGAACAGGAACCACCAGCGCCTTTTAAGGGTGGGGGGCCGTTTGCCCTTCTCACCCTGCACCGGCCTTCCAATGTCGATGATCCGGCCATTCTTTCCGAGATCGTGCATTTTCTGACGGATGAACTTGCCACGGAAATGCCCCTGCTGTGGACTGTGCACCCACGCACCGAGAAGCAGCTCAAGGCGTTTGGTTTGTGGGAGCAGGTGGTGTCCGCCCCTCGGATCGTGACCCTGCAGCCGCTGGGGTACCATGACCTGCTTCGCCTGAACATGGAGGCTGCCCTTGTGCTGACCGACAGCGGTGGGTTGCAGGAGGAATGCTGTGTGCTGGGCACCCCTTGCCTGACCTTGCGATGGAACACGGAACGCCCGGTCACCCTGCGGGAGCAGGGCGGGGCCAGTGTGCTTGTCGGCAATGATGTGCAGCGCATCCGCGCCGCCTGCCGGGAAATGCTGCAGCGCGGCCGCATGCCGTCCCGGCCGGAGTTGTGGGATGGGATGACCGCACCGCGCATCGTCAAGGCGCTTGTGGAGGCTGGGCGGACATGAAGTGGGAAGGGTGCCCAATTAGAGCACTCCAGCCGTGTCCGCTATGGCATTCTGGATCAAGGGGATATTCGTCCGAGGCGGGTTCGCGCCGTGTGGGATTTGTAAGCCGCAAGCGATGAAAGGGGCACTGAAACTGGATTCAGGGGGTTTGGCGATTGACAGTATCGGTGGTGAAAGTTAACATCTGGGTTAACCGGGCGTGAAAATAAAGCCAATTACCAAAAAAGAGAGGGGAGATGGCGGCTGGCAATTCTACGCCATGTGCAACGCTGACGGCACCTGTCCTCTTCTGGAATGGCTCAGCGGGCTGAACAAAAAGTACAGTGGTTCAATCAAACGGATAAAAACAATCCTCGACATCTGCACAGAAAATCCGGAAGGCCCGCGACTGCTTCCTGTAGAAATTTCCCACGACTTTGATGCGGACAACTCGCTGTTTGAGTTCGTGGCTGGCGACTTACGGGTTGTCTGGTTCTACAGCAAAAAGATGAAAGCAGCGGTCATCTGCATTCTTGGTTTCATCAAGAAAGGTCGAAAGGCCGATCGTACGACCAGACAGTTGGCTATAAAATTGAAAAAGGATTTTGCATCAGCGGAAAGCAGCACGGGAATCGAGGTCATCGAGTAGCGGGAATGGGAGGAGGAGGCATGAAAACACAGGAATCTTTTGATGATATTTGGGAAAGATCGGCAAGCCCGGAAGAGTACGCCGCGGATAAAAATATCCTCAGCTTTATAATCGGGTTGAACCGGTTGCTGGAACGCAGAGGGTTGTCGCGAAGAGAATTCGCCGAAAGGCTGGGGACGTCAAAGGCGTACGTCACAAGAATTTTCAAGGGCAACGGCAATTTCACCATCAACACGATGACCCGGCTGGTGCATGCTCTCGGCGGGACCATTGACATTCACGTGACTCCAGGAGAGGAACGGAACGTCAAATGGTTCCGGGTCCTCGGGGCCACCGGCAAAAGGCCGGTCGCACAAGGGAGAAATTGGAATATCCAGAATATGGAGTCCGAGGTTGTCGGCGGCGCCAAGGACTATCGGGAGGTGGTTGCGGGATGATCGCCAAGGCGCCGATTGATCTCAAAACGTATTTCTTCCCCTACGTCCAGGTTGCGGCAGACCCTGAATGCAACCCTGATGCAGATGAAATCCACCCTGATATTCAGGTCAAGCAGACTGTTGATCCTGATGAAGATAACGGCCTCTACCAGGTAACGCTTGCCATTACGGTCTCACCAGGGGGCGAGGAGGAGAAGGTTCCCTACAGCATCGACCTGGTGGCGGTTGGCCTTTTCTCGGTCGACAAGGGAATCGACGATCCGGTCAGGATGTTGAAGATGAACGGATCGTCCATGCTGTACAGCGCAGCCAGGGAGTTCATCATCACCATCACAGCCAGGGGGCCGTGGCCTCAATTTTCTCTTCCGACCGCGTC
>SABY01000017.1 GCA_009928785.1 Clostridia bacterium
TAATATTTGTAGTTGATGGATAGCAAGCGGCACTAAGGTGCAGCGCACCGCGATATTAAAATTAAATAATCTTGCTTTAGAGATTTGATGGTCAGTGTGCAATGTATTTTTCAGCAAACCCATACCACAACCAAACCTCAACAAAAAAAGCATGCCCTTCATCGTAAGGAGCATGCTTTTCTTTTTTAATAAACAATTGGCGCTATTCGACTGCCAGCACCATGTAATTGGAGTTTTTCCAGAAAGCCTCCGGATCGACGATTTCGAACCTATAGAATCTTTTGGTATCTTCGTTTTGTCGCAGCAGGTAGCTGTCGGAAGGATGGCTGGTAATAAGTTTTAGCTTTTTGGCGTCCAGATTGAAAACCATTTTTTGTCGGATGTCGATTTTTGTAAAAGCCTCTTCATCAAAATCACGGTTTAGTTTGTTGACGCGTCCGATCCCAATAAAGCCACCCTCTTTGGTGATGATCTCTTTTTCGCGCAGGTCTTTTTCGTTGCCGATGACATACCAGGCGGTGTTGAGTTCTTCTACCTGCGTGTCGATAACTTTTCCCTGCTCGATGGTTTCCATGCGCAAATCCGAAACCGAGGAATACAAGTCCTGCACTTCGATGTTGAGGGTTTCGAGTTGCGAAACCAGTTGCACGATTTCCTGGTCTTTTTCGCGGATGGTGGTTTGAAGGCCTTCAACCATCCGTTTGAGCTGGCTGTTTTCGCCGGTTGAATTTTTGAGGCGTTCGTTGAGCCTGGCCAGGTTTTCTTTGTTTTGTTTCATCATCTCATCGATGGCGCGGATGTCGTCTTTGACAGAGGTAACCCTGTCGCCGTTTTCAGTTGTAGCCGAATTTTTCACAATCATCTTCTCACGTGTGCGGATGTCGGCCAGGTTGTCGCCGATTTCGTTAAAAACCTGCATAAAGCCTTCCATGTCGGCATCGCGTGTAGCCAATTGTTCTTTGAGTTGTGCATTTTCCTGATTGACGCGTTCCAACTCAGCGCGATTGCACGACACAGCAATCAATGCGAAGAGCATAATTGCGGGAATAATCTGTTTCATTGTTTTCATTGTTAAATAAATTTAGATGATTAACGTTCAGATGTCTGTAAAATTGAAAAATGATAGTGAAAAGTTAATAAGAATTTCCTTGCAGTTAAATCCATCACTTTTTTTGCCCAATAACGCGGTGATGACCACAAAAAGTCTGGTTCCAATTGGAATTTATGGTTCAGCGTTTTGCATTTGTATTTCATCCACAACATCGCCAGACACTAAATACGCATATCTTTGCACTTTTTTATTTTCCTAAAATCATAAACAAATTAGAATAAATATGTTCTCAAACCACAATGAAAATTCGATGAACTATCCCGGCCACGCCATCGACACGGTAGCTCTGAGCAAGACCTTCCTGTCGAATGTATTTGCCTGGATGTTTCTGGGTTTGCTGGCCACAGCGGGCACTGCCTGGATTTTTGCCGACAACGCTTCGCTCATGGCGCTGCTGGTTACCGAAACCGGTATGACCATGCTGGGATGGATCGTCATGTTGGCTCCACTTGGCTTCGTGTTGTTACTCGGTTTTGGCTATCAAAAGTTCTCTTCACAGGCTATGGTCATTCTTTTTGTAACTTTTGCCATACTCATGGGCATGAGTCTGAGCTTTATTTTTCTGGCCTATGAGTTGGGTTCCATCGCCACCACTTTTGCCATCACAGCGGGGATGTTTGGCGGTATGGCCTTGCTGGGCTATACCACCCGCACCGACCTCACCAAATTCGGCTCTATCCTTATCATGGCGCTCATCGGCATCATCATTGCCACCGTGGTAAATTTGCTCATTTTGCGTTCGCCGATGATGGATTACGTGATTAGCCTTTTGGGCGTTTTAATATTTACAGGCCTCACCGCTTACGACGTACAGAAGCTCAAGCGCATCGGCAGCCAGGTGGAACAAGCCTCCGAAGATGGCCGCAAACTTACCATCATGGGCGCTTTGACGCTCTACCTCGACTTCATCAATTTATTTCTATTTTTGCTGCGATTTTTAGGTAACCGAAGATAATTTAAACAACTATGAAAGCATACGTTTTCCCCGGTCAGGGTGCCCAGTTTGTCGGAATGGGGAAAGACCTTTACGATAAACACACTGCGGCCAAAGAGCTTTTTGAGAAAGCCAACAAAATTCTTGGCTTTCGCATCACCGATCTGATGTTTGATGGCACCGACGACGATCTGAAAGAAACCAACGTTACCCAGCCAGCCATCTTTTTGCACTCCGTTATTCTGGCGCGTATGCTCAAAGAGAATTTCAAGCCCGATATGGTGGCAGGCCACTCACTGGGCGAATTCTCTGCACTGGTTGCCAACAAATGTCTCACTTTTGAAGATGGCCTGCGTCTGGTGCAAAAACGTGCGCAGGCCATGCAAAAAGCCTGCGAAGCCGAGCCTTCCACCATGGCTGCCATCCTGGGCCTCGACGATAGCGAAGTAGAACGGATTTTGAAAGAAGTGGATGAGGTGGTGGTTCCTGCCAATTACAACAGCCCCGGCCAGTTGGTGATTTCCGGAACAATTGCCGGGATCGACCAGGCTTGCGAGAAGCTGAAAAATGCCGGTGCCAAACGTGCCCTGCCACTCAAAGTGGGCGGCGCCTTTCATTCGCCACTCATGGAGCCGGCACGCCTGGAACTGGCCAAAGCCATCGAATCGACGAAGTTTAACCGTGGCATTTGTCCGATTTACCAAAACGTGACAGCACAACCCGTCAACGACCCGGAGATCATCAAATCAAATCTCATTGCACAGCTTACCTCTCCGGTGCGCTGGACGCAGATGATGAAAAATATGATAGCCGATGGTGCCAAAACAATTATCGAAGTTGGCCCCGGCACTGTGTTGCAAGGACTTTTCAAAAAAGTAGATCGCAACATCAACGCGAGCAGTGCTGTGATCGGCGAAAATTGATAGCCAGGGAATAAAAAAAATTTTAATACATTAAGGACAGGCTCCCTGTTGGCGTCTGTCCTTTTTGTTTTATCACCAATAAGCAGGCAGGCCAAAATTACTATCTTCGTAACATGAAAACAAAGCCTAAACCGGTATTTCAAAAACGTATTTTTTGGGATGTTGATTTTGAAAAAATCGACTACGATGCCAAGGCAAACTTCGTAATCGAAAGGGTTTTTGAGCGTGGTGATGTGGACGACATCCGCCAGTGCCGCAGGTATTACGGCGATGAAAAAGTGTCGGAAGCTTTGCTGAAAGCTAAATTTCTGCCTTTGCACACCCTCTACTTTGCCAGTGCGATAGTCGATCAACCCATCGAAAACTTCAGATGTTACACATTGAGACAATCGAACCCCGGACTTTTTCCTTACTAAAGGAACTGATGGAAATTCCAGTGCTGCAACCGTTTTCACTGGTTGGGGGAACTGCGCTTGCATTGCGTTATGGGCACCGCAGTTCGATTGATTTGGATTTGTTTTTTCATAAAAAGTTTGACCAACTGGAAATTGTTGCAAATCTCGAAAAGAATTTCAAAAAGAGATTCGTGTATAAAAATCAACTGGCATCATTTGGGGTTTTTTGTTTTATTGATGACGTCAAGGTTGACATTGTACACTTTCCCCACCTGCCAATTACACCACCCGAAACGACAGATAAAATCAGGATGTACGGCAGTGCCGATATCGCAGCCATGAAAATACAAGCCATTTTAGGACGCGGAAAGAAAAAGGATTTCTGGGATTTGTATGAACTGCTCCGGCACTACCCCTTGCAGCAATTGATGGATTGGCACCAACTAAAATACCCAAGCCAGATGCTTGCTATAAGCATCCCAAATGCCATCACCTATTTTGTTGACGCCGAAGAAAGCGAAGCACCTGTAAGCTACAAAAAGCAAACATGGGAAGGGGTGAAAAAGGGAATTCAGCTTGCAGTTCGGGATTATCTTAGGTGAGTTTTTAATGCTATCAGCATCAAGCCATGACAACTGCTTCTTGAACCAGGATTCAATATTTCCATCTGTTAGCCAATGCCACCAACGAAAGCATTACCGGCACTTCAACCAAAACTCCCACTACGGTAACCAACGCGGCTGGTGATTGCAGTCCAAACAGCGCGATGGCAACGGCTACAGCTAATTCAAAAAAGTTGCTTGCGCCAATCATTGCCGATGGCGAACAAATGGCATGGGGCAACTTCAACTTCCTGCCACTAAACCATGTGATGAAAAAGATAAAATAGGTCTGAATAATTAGCGGAACAGCCACGAGCAATATTATCAGCGGATTCTCGGTAATGGTATTCCCCTGAAATGCGAAAAGTAGCACTAATGTTAATAAAAGGGCAAAGATTGAGACTGGTTTAAATTTCGGTAAGAATTCCATTTCAAACCATTCTTTGCCTTTTTTCCGGATTAAAACTTTGTGGGTTGCATAGCCTGCCAACAGCGGAACCACAACAAATATCAAAACGCTCGAAACCAGCGTATCGTAAGGAACCTGAACGTCGGTAATGCCCAGAAGCAAACCCACGATAGGAACGAATGCCACCAAAATAATCAGGTCGTTTACCGAAACCTGAACCAGTGTGTAATTGGGGTCGCCATCGGATAAATAGCTCCACACAAAAACCATTGCGGTACACGGTGCTGCACCCAACAAAATGGCGCCTGCAATGTATTCGCCAGCCATTTCGGGGGTAATAAAAGCGGCGTAAATTTTAGTGAAAAATATCCAGGCAAAAAATGCCATGGTAAAAGGCTTTATCAGCCAGTTGACCACAAGTGTCAGGATTAAACCTTTCGGGCGTTTGCCCACATTTTTAATACTCGAAAAATCTACTTGTAGCATCATAGGATAAATCATCAACCAAACCAAAATGGCAACGGGGATATTTACGCCGAACACTTCCATTTTACTCAATACTGCTACACTTTCGCCGGCAAAATTGCCAATAAGAATCCCAGCCCCGATACACAGCGCGACCCAAAGCGTGAGGTATTTTTCAAAGAATCCGATATGTTTCTTCTGGTTCATGATTCTAATTGAGTTGCTATTAGTTCAACATAAAACTTATAAAACGCTTCCTTAATCTCGTTGCGAACCCTGATGAATTCGCTCCAAATAAATTCTTCGGTTCCTGTGGCGTGCGATGGGTCGTCGAACCCAATATGCAATCGGTGTTTCACTTTTCCGGGGAAAAAAGGGCAGTTTTCGTTGGCGCCATCGCAAACCGTAATTACATAATCCCACGCTTCATCCTGGTACAACTCCACCGAATCGGAAGTATGATGGCTGATGTCGATGCCGACTTCGGCCATTACCTCAACTGCCTTTGCATTGAGTTTTTCCGATGCTTCCGTTCCGGCAGAACGAACAATAATATTGGCATCGAACGATTGTAAGAAACCATGAGCCATCTGGCTGCGGCAACTGTTGCCGGTGCATAGGATTAGGATTTTCATATGGGATTGCGCTTCGTTTGCGTTGCCGATTGCGGGCTGCTTACCTGTCGAGCCGCAGCGAAATTGTTGCAGGCTAAAAAGCAAGCGATGGTTGATTTATTGTCCAGCCGTGAATCCATACATGTCAATAATTTTCGCTTTTGGATAATTTAAAGTTGTCTTTTGTCCAGTCAAAAAGTCCGTAGTAAAAGTCTCAACCGATAATCTGTCGATTGTCGTTTTGTTTGATTCATAAAACGCCTTTATGAAAGATAATGATTTTACGTTTACTTTTCTAAAACCACATTGTCCACCTGAAATAGCTCTGAAGGAATTGCAGAAGAAATTGTCAAATGCAGGAACAAAACCAAATACTCCAAGAAGAATTTTAGTTATTAATGTCAAGTCCGCGTTGCTTTTATTGATTAAACGGGTCTTGATGTCTTTGTAAATTTTGATAATTGTCCGAACATTATTTTCGTCATAGTTATCAGCATCAATTTCCCATACAGATTTGTCCAACGTTGCAATGTATCGAATTGTCGGCTCAAAATGTTTTACACTTTTTTGGAGCAAAAAACTTGAACCTCTAAACATTCCCCAACTCGCTAAATAAAATCCAAGAACTAAACAACCCTTTTCTATGTCTTGAGTGATGTCATTTGATGGGCGAAAGTAATTGTAGCAATAGTCGAACGATGCATAACGATCATCGGGAGCAGACTGGCTTTTATACCTATTTACTATTGTCTCAATGTCTGTATTTTTCATGCTTTCTATTCTTCTCATTTTTTCAATCTCTACATTGCCCCATAAATCAATCCGGTAATCGTAGCCATAACCACTACAAGAAGCACATAGACTATCGTTTTTTGGGTTCCGATTACGTCGCGGATCACCAACATATTGGGAAGCGACAGCGACGGGCCGGCCAACAGTAGCGCCAGGGCAGGCCCCTTACCCATGCCGGCAGACATTAATCCCTGCAAAATTGGAACTTCGGTGAGCGTTGCAAAATACATGAAAGCTCCAACGATAGAAGCAAAGAAATTGGAGAACACCGAATTGCCGCCCACCAGATTTGCAATCCATTGGTTAGGAATTATTCCGGCCATTGCCACATCGTCGTGCGTTGAGCCAAGCAAAAAGCCGGCAACCAAAACACCAATGGCCAGCAAGGGCATTATTTGTTTGGTAAACTCCCACGACGAAAGCGTCCACTCTTTGTTGTCCGGGTCTTTCTTATCTGCAAGCGTAATAATGCTAAGGCCTGCAATACCTACCACCATTGGTATCAGCGGAGAAGAACTCACCAGAGCCGAGGCTGCTGTAGCAATAGCTGCTAAAGCTACCCAATGCCATTTTATTTTTAAAATGAAAATCAAAGAATAAATCAGCAGCAATCCGAAGCCGGCGGTGATGGTCCATTTGTTGGCCCATATCCAAAACCAGGCGCCGCTTGTAACTCCCTCGCCCGGTTTGCCCCAATTGGCAAAAACAAGAATTAGCACCAGCGTAAAGAAATGAAAAGCCGTTTGCCACATCGGGCGCTTTTCGGGCATATCCGGAAAATTTATCTGTTCAGCACGCTTTACCTTTTCTTCTTTCCTATAGATTAATGCCATTGCCGAGCCTATTACCACAGCAAATACCACCGCACCAACAATTCGGGCCACGCCCATTTCGAAACCTAAAATGCGCGCTGTAAGAATAATTGCCAAAATGTTGATTGCCGGCCCGGAATACAAAAACGCAATGGCCGGCCCCAATCCGGCGCCTCTTTTGTGAATGCTCGAAAACAGCGGAAGAATAGTGCAACTGCACACAGCCAATATGGTTCCTGATACCGATGCTACGGTATAAGCCACCCATTTTTTTGCTTTTGCCCCAAAGTATTTCATCACGGCGCCCTGGCTCACAAAAACCGAGATTACACCCGCAATGAAAAATGCCGGAAGCAAACACAAAATAACGTGCTCCTGCGCATACCACCTGGCCAGGTCGAACATCGAAAACAGAGCTTCGGTAAATCGCGCATTTTCGAGTGGCATGAAATAAACAAATACAAACACTGCTGCAATCCACAACAGTATTTTTATCTCTTTTTTCCTATCCATAATTTTTAAAGTTGCGTCGTTCGTAAATACACGAACAATTTGTTTAAATTTTTTTAAAAATAAATCGTGAATATGTAGTAAAAGCCAACGATAATAAATAAAACTGCAACGGCGCGGCGAAACCAAAGCTCGAAGATTTTGAGTTTATTATAAACATTGCCAATGGAACCTAAACTAAAAGCCAGAAGCCAGGCAAAAATTATAACGGGAATGCCGGTAGCAATGGCAAAAACCAGCGGCAAATACAAACCGCTCGCACTGCTGATGGTCATCGGAATGAGCATTCCGAAATAGAGTACACCGCTGTACGGGCAAAATGCCAACGCGAAAACCACTCCCAATAAAAGCACGCCCCAAAATCCGCTGTTCGATTTGCGCTCCATTTTTTCGGATAAGGAATCTATGCCGGGGATTTTGAGCTTTAAAACACCCAGCATAAATAAGCCGATGATGATAAGCAGCGGGCCGAGAATTTTTTCGCCCCATGCCTGGAAAAAACCTTCCAGGGCAAATCGGCTTGCGCCAAAAAAGAAAAGCAGCCCAATTGCTGTGTATGAAATGGCGCGTCCTAACGTATAGATCAATCCGTTGGCGAACACCTTGCGCCGGTTTTCGATGTCTTTGCTGATGTAGCCAATAGCCGTGATGTTGGTTGCCAAAGGGCAGGGGCTTATGGCTGTCATAAGCCCCAGGATAAAGGCTGTGAGTATCGGAAACTGTGAGGTTTCCAGTAAATCATTTAATATCTCCATGCTTACAACATCTTGTCGATAGCGGCTTTAAGCTTCTTTTGATACCTCTCCGGGCTGCTGTTGGCATACAGAAAAGCATCGTTGGTAAGATCAGCTTTTTGGTCGCCTTTGATGATTAGCAGGGTTTGCCCGCTAATTTCATACATTTCGATGAGCGGATTGGTGGTGTCCTCCTCACTGTTGATCGACTCAAAGCTGACCTTCTGGCCATAATTTTCCTCAATGGTTTTTCTTGTAACCGATTCCACTGCCTGGCAAGTAGCACAACGGCGCGTAGCATGGAAATAATAAACCTGCACCTCACTGGCTGCCTTTTGTTCGGCGGCTGTTACCACTGCATTATCTGTTTGCTTATCGGCTTTGGCACTGCTGACATTTTGTGCAGAAGCCGCCATTATTCCTATCAATAGGATAAAACTAAAACTGCTGATGATTTTTTTCATGTTTGTGAAAGTTTATTTGGTTAATAAATTAGAGATTTCTTCTACTGACGGAACCCTTCCTTTTACCACAATGTTTCCATCGACTATTAAAGCAGGTGTTGACATTACGCCATACTGCATTATTTCCACGATGTCGTCCACCTTTGTCACGGTAGCATCCACGCCGGTTTTGGCAATTGCCTCCATGGTGGCTTTTTCGAGCGAATTACATTTTGTACATCCGGTACCCAATACTTTGATTTCCATATTTGTAAGTTTTAAAAAATTAGTTACTACTATTTTACTTCGTCATTCGTAAAACTACGATCATTCTCGGCAAAAAAATTTTATAATCCCAAAAAACCTTTAAAAAGCTGCTGCGCTTCTTTCCAGTTTTCTTTATGAAGGCAGTACTTTATTTTGGGTGCTTCAATTTCGCCCTGAATCAATCCGGCGGCTTTTAGTTCTTTAAGGTGCTGCGATAAGGTAGATTTAGCAATGGGAAGCTCTTCACTCAAATCGCCGCTGTAGCAGCAGCTTTGCCGAGAGATCAATTCCAGAACGTACATGCGCACCGGATGCCCCATTGCTTTGGCGTACCGGGCAAGGCGGATTTGGTTTTCGGAAGCCACTGATTTTATACCCATTCTGTTCGTAGATTTGCGAACAAAGGAAATGCTTTTTTTTATTCAGATCAAAAAGGAGAGATAATATTTTCTCTTTTTCGCACTTACAATTTTTTGCAGCTATTGCTACTATGGCTCTATTAGTGAGTTGGTAAGTTGCCCACTTGGTATCGGCCTTTTTGTTCAACTACTGTACGGACAATAAGGTAATAAGGTTGGATAATATCAAAGCCATAAAAATTAAAAAACCCGGCAACCCTTGAGAGGTTGCCGGTTTTATTTACGCCTGGAAATCCAAACCAACTATCGGTTTACAATAAATTTCTTTGCGATTGTATTTTTGCTGGTGGTGATGCGAATGATATAGGTCCCGTTGCCGGAAAGGTGATCGCTGAAACTGGTTTCGCCAAAGGTTTTCTTACGCAAAACAACTTGTCCTTGTAGGTTTATGATTTCGATCTGCTGTGTTTCCGCAGGGAAAGTTATTGTGAATTCGCGCTGTGCAGGATTCGGAAAAACAGATAAGATGTCTTCTTCAGAATTCAAATCATTTACGCTTACGCTCAATAGGGCGTTGTAGGCATTTATGCGGCCATGGCCGTAATATTGATCCCAGCCGGGCGTGTCTTCGGCAGGGTCGCCCACCTGATCTTCGGCCGATACCTCGATGATTGATTTAATTTGCGCCGGCGTCATATTGTTATCCTGCGCCAAAAGCAAGGCGGCAAGTGCTGCCACATGCGGAGTGGCCTGTGAAGTTCCTCCCCAGTAGGTGTTATAATTGGTGTTGGATAAATAGTGCAAGCCATAAATGTAGTTGCCGGGCGCAATCACCGAAATATGCTCGCCATAGTTGCTGCCGCTTGTTGGGCTCCAATAAAAAGGATGGGCCCGCTCATCGTTTGGGTTGGTTGCGCCTACTGCAATTACCCCCTGAAAACCGGCAGGATAAAAGGTTGTATTTGAATTGGTATTCATCATACATGCTACCACCACTACGTTGTTATCCAAAGCATAATCCACTGCCTCATTAAAAGATGCAGAATAGCTGTCGCCACCCAAAGACATATTTATTACGTTAGCTCCATTATCGACAGCATAATAAACCGCAGCAGCCCACCACGAGTAATAACCAAAATTGCCACTTTCGAGTCCTTTCAAAGCCATGATTTTGCAATTCCAATCCACACCGGCGTAGCCAATTTCGTTATTTGCGTTGGCACCAACAATACCCGCTACGTTGGTTCCATGCCCAAAGTCGTCTATTGGCAAATTATCGCTATAGGCCATATCCCATCCCTGCACGTCGTCGATGTAACCATTCTCATCATCATCTATCCCATTATCGGGTATTTCGTTGTAATTCATCCAGATTCTTCCGGCAAAATCAGGATGATCCAATTTTATCCCACTGTCGATGATGGCCACCACCACATTGCTATCTCCCTGCTGGATTTCCCATGCATTTTCCATATCAATATCGGCTCCCGCCACTGCTGGTGATAACGGAAAAGTTCCATCGTTTTTCAAAGACCATTGTCTAAAATAATATGGATCGTTCGGCGCAACCACCAGCTTGCCGCCTGCAGAACCTTTGTAGTCTGGCTCGGCATATTCGATGTCGCCGGTAGCGTAAAGTTCGTCAATTATTTGCTGAATATCTGTCGCTTCGGGAAATTGAATAACATGGCTGTGATTGGTCGTTTTCCGACCTGTAACAAGTTTTTGAATATTGATAGCCTTAAAATCGAGGCACAGGGCGTCAATCTCACTACTTCCGGTAGCCGTTTTCACTCCGGTATTATTTTCGGCAATCCTGTCATTTTTTAGTTTAACAATGATTCTGCTCGTTGGCTCCGACAATTGTCCAAAAGCAGGCAAAATGCACAGCAGCATAATTAAGCATGTAAAAATGTTGGTTTTCATAGGTATAATTTTTAGGATGAATAACTCCTCAAACATCAGAGAGAAAATGTTTGTTTGAAATAAAATGTTAATTTTTTCCCTTTGTACCACAGAATGATCACCACGTTCACATAAAATGGTGATGATTCCCTGCTGCGCTAGCAATGACGTTCATCCGCAGAGAAAACCCCAACTTTAGTGACAGCCCCTAACCGGTTTACTTTAATGAGACCTGTCTAAAAAGCCGTAAGACCCCTAGATCCCCTGAAGGGGACTTGTTGTGAGTTTTTATACTAAACTCTTTATTGATAGCTCCAAAGCTGCAAGCCGTTGTAGCAGAGGTGGATGGGAATAGTGCACAAAAACTACGGCAGGATGCGGGCGCAGGTTGCTCAGGTTGTCGGCAGAGAGGCGCTTGAGCGCCGACATCAGTGGCGCTGCCGCAAAGTGGACGGCAGCAAACCGGTCGGCAGCAAACTCATTGCGGCGCGAAATGATATTCATGACAACGCCCGTGACCAGCGAAACAGGTGCATAAATAAGCCCAAAGGCAAGCACGGCAATGTGGAAGCTATGCGTTTCGGCACCCAGCGCACGAGTTAAAACGGGTTCGCCAAGAAACAACGACAAAAGAAAAAAGGTGATGCCCGTTTGCACGATGCCGAGAAACAATCCGAGCAGCGTGTGCTTCTTTTTGTAATGACCTATTTCGTGGGCAAGCACAGCAACCAGCTCGTCGGTAGTATGTTTTTCGATAAGTGAATCGTAAAGCACGATGCGCTTTTTGGCGCCAAGCCCGGTAAAATATGCGTTGGCTTTGGTGCTACGGCGCGAACCATCGATTACGTAAATATTTTTGAGATGAAAACCGGTGCGTGCTGCAAATTTCTCGATGGCGTCGCGCAGCTCGCCGGCGGTAAGAGGAGTTTGTTTATTAAATAAAGGAACGATAAGATTGGAGTAAAACAACGTCATAAAAATGCTGAAGATTACTACCACGCCCCAGGCAATAAGCCCAAACCAGGAGCCGCTCATCAGATAAATCCAGACGATAAGCGCCAATAATCCGCCACCAACCACTGCCCCTAACAGCGCGCCTTTGAGCAAATCGAAAATAAATGTACGTGGTGTGGTTTTATTAAAACCAAAGTGGGCTTCAATCACGAAAGTGTGGTAGATGCTAAATGGCAGCGAGATGACGGACGATGCCATAGCAAGCAAACCAAAAAACAGAAGCGCCAGCCAGATAGGGTTTTCGGTAAACTGCCGCAGCCAGGCGTCGAGCCAGGCAAAGCCGCCCCACCAAAGAACGGCCAGCAGCGCCACAAAACTTACCATAGAGGAAATCATTCCAAAGCGGTGATTTTCGCGCTGGTAGCGCTGCGACTTCTGGTATTCCTTTTCATCATAAATCCCGCGCAGCTTCTCCGGCAGGGCGTCGCTCCAGCGGGTAGTATTCAGATAGTCGAGCCAACGCTCGAAGGCGAAATCGGCAATAACGATAATCAGGATGATGGCGAAAACGAGGGTGGGAGTGATCATTAATTTTGTGTCTTTCTTCTAATAGTTCTTCTAATAATTCTTCTAATTAGTGTCTGTCCATAAAGAATAATCGATTTGTCATTTTGCCCCGCCCCTCGCTGGGATTGCCTTCGGCAATCCCAGCGAGGGGCGGGGGCGTGACAATCCTTCATTTCAAACCCAGGCATAAATGCCTGGGCTATGGATTCCTCAATAAACGTAACTCTAAAGACAGACACTATTTGGTGTCTGTCCATAAGGGCCCAGGCATTCATTTCTTCTAAGACTTTTATGGTGTTTTATAGATTTAACAATCAAATCAAGATAATACTGTTTGTCAAAAGCCTTGTTTTTAGCGTAGGAAGCTTTTTGTCCGGTTTTTTGTGCTACTTTGATGCCTATGTAATAATTGAGCCTTCTGCCTTCAAAAAGATTCTTTGCTATGAAAAGTTTTTCTTCAATAGCTGTTAAGGATTGCTTTTTCTGAACCTTATCCAATAACATTATTTCCTCTCGAAACAAATTCTTATTCACCACTTTTCATCAATACGACCCGTTCCGCTTCCTCAGCAGCCATTCGGCAGCAAGCAGCGCGATGATCAAAATCAGTATCCAGGGCAGATTTACCAACTCGGTATATTGGCGGGTGCTGTAAGTGATGGTGGTGATGTCGGCGCGCTGGCGCAACGCGTCGGCAAGCCGGGGCAATGCGTCAGGATAGATCATCTGGCCGTTGGTTTTTTCGGCCAGTTGGTACAATAGATTATGATCGGCGCGTGTGTTGATGGTTTCGATGTTGAGCGGCGAAATGCTGAAAGCGCCGCGGTCGGTAAAAACTTTATCGCCCACATGCACTTTGGCCTCCCAGGTGTAATTATCCACCGGAAGGGCGCCGGCATTGAGCTGATAGGCACGGGCAGTTTTTCCAAAAACAAAAGGATACGTGTCGCCATCGCTATTGGTGATGGTAATTTCTACTTCCGGCTCGTTGATGGGTTCGTAGCTTTGGTTGTAAACTTCGGCAGAGAGCACCACCGGTTCGTTTTCGGTAAAATTATTGGCGCCGGCCACATCAAAAAAGCGCTTGTTGACCTTCACGGCCAGATACTGGATCATCCGCGTCACCACTTCATTAAAAGCCTTATGATTGTTGTTTTTTAAATAATTGTGCAGCCGCCATTTCCAGAGGCCTTCGCCGGCCACGATGCCTGTTCGGGTTTCAAGATTTTGATTAAAAACCACCAACGGCAACTCCGTGGTAAGGCTTCCTATTTTTTGAACCATCAGCACCGATGCCGATGTGAGCAGCCGATAGTCGCCAAAAGGAGCCACCAGTGGCGGCCATTCGTTGACAGCTTTTCGCGTATCATCGCTCAGATTAAACAACACGAAATCGGGATTCAGCACCGGCAAAGCCTCGTTAAAATTCACCTGATTGGCGGTGATGCGCAAGCCGGCATCCAATCCATTAAAACGGTTGATATCCGTGGATATCCCCAGCACATATAATACTGGAAGTTTTGCGTTGGCGGCATTTTTCAGCACATTTTCTACCGGCAGTTTGGCCGAAGGCAGTTGGTGAAGAACGATAAGATTATAACCCTGCACCACGCCATCAAATTCGGCAGCCATCTTCACATCCACTTCGTAGTTGTAATTGCTTTCGATGGCCGAACGCAAAGCAGCTATGTCAGGGTGTGGCGCTGCTGCCAATATCAAAATCTTCTGACGGGCATCGAGCACATCAATAAAAATATCCTGGCTGTTGTTGAGGGTGGTAATCTCATCTGCCACTGGAGCGAGCCGAATGTTGTATCGCTGCAAGCCGGCCTCATTGGCTTCGAGTTGTAGGTTTATCGTTTCATAAAAATCGTCGGAAGTTACCTCTATGGCTTTCGAAAATAAAGTATTACCCGCCCTGGTTACGGTGAGCGTAGTTCTGGTTCCGGCTAACATGTGGGCTTCGGCAAGCACCTCGATAGGGAAAGTGTTGCCTTTGAAAGCTATCCTGTTGAAATTGACTTTGCTTACAAGCAAATCGCGGTGCACCGAAGTATCGCCAAGCGCCACAGGATAAATAGGAAACTTGATGCGTGAGGTGTTGTACAACGGGTTGACGCCATGGTTGTAAATGCCATCGCTGGCTATGATGAGCGCGCCGATGTTGCGATTGGCAAAACGCACCAATAGTTCGTCGATTAGCGCCGACATGTCGGTTTGCATGCCGTTGTAGTCGTAGGCCGCACCCTCGGTGACTTTATCCGCGAAAGCGAACGTTTTTACTTCATAATCGTCCTGCAGTTCGTCGATAAGCGCAGCCGCCATTTGCGGATACTGCTGCCGGTAAAAAGCGGTGTCGTTGCCCACAGTGAGCGAGGCAGAGTTGTCCTGGGCAAAAATGATGACAGGTTTTTCGCTGGTGCGGAAAATAGTTTTGAGCATTGGCGACAGGAGGAGAAAGGCGAGCAGGCCGATAGCAAGAAACCTAAAAGCAGCCAACCATCGCGTAAGCACTGCCGAAAATTCCTCATGCGGGTTTCGGTAGTATAAAATCCCGGCGTAAGCCACAGCGAGTACTATGCATAAAATAAAAAACCAACCGGAATATTCGGTGACGACACTCAAGTTTTGACCTCCTTAAAAAAAAAATTGTGAAATAATTACATGTGCATGCCGCCGTCCACACTTATCACCTGTCCGGTGACGTAGCCGGAGAGGTCGGAGGCAAGGAAAACGGAGATGTCGGCCACGTCGTCGGCTGTGCCAGCGCGACGCAGCGGAATGTTTTTCAACCATTCGTTTTTCTCCTGCTCGCTAAGCTGGTCGGTCATGGCCGTTTCGATAAAACCAGGCGCGATGGCGTTGCAACGGATGCCGCGGGCGCCAAACTCTTTGGCGGTGGATTTGGTAAATCCTATCAGTCCCGCTTTGCTGGCCGAGTAGTTGCTTTGGCCTGCGTTGCCCGACAACCCAACCACAGAGCTCATATTAATGATAGCGCCACTGCGCTGGCTAAGCATGCTGCGGTGGATGGCTTTGGTCATATTAAACACTGATTTTAGATTCACCTTCAGCACCAAATCCCAGTCGTCTTCGCCCATGCGCATCAGCAACTTGTCGCGGGTGATGCCGGCATTGTTGACCAGTATATCAATTTTCCCAAAATCGTTTAGCACCTCCTTCACCAGCTCTTCGCAAGCGGCGAAGTTACTAGCATCGGAGGCGTATGCTTTGGCTTGCACGCCGTAACCTCTGAGTTCTTCGACAAGTGCCTGGGCTTGGTCGTCGATTTTAAGATCGGTGAGGGCTACATCGGCACCATTTTTAGCGTAAGCTATGGCAATGGCTTTTCCGATGCCGCGTGCTGCGCCCGTTATCAGCGCCTTTTTATTTTCAAGAAGTTTCATTTTATTAAAATTCTATTTGTTAATACACCGGGCAAAGATATTGTTTTTAGATGGAAGCAGCCGGGGAATCCACCAAACCGCCGATGACCCAAAACCCTTGCTTTTAATATCACGGTGCGCTGCACCTTAGTGTCACATATCATCCATTTACTAAGTATAGGATTCGCTGCTCCGTAGCAAGGAGTCTTCTCACCGAGAACCAAGAAATCCAATAATCTCTGTAACTATTTTTTGATGATCGAAAGCTAAAGCGGGCAGTTGATCCAGCGCAAACCAGCGTGCATCGGCGGCATCATCGCCACCAGTCACAGTTACTTTTTCAGGATTGGCAAAACCATAAAAAACCACAGCTATGGTGCGTCCGCGTGGGTCGCGACCCGGATCGCCATAAGCACGAAACTGCGTCAGTTCTTCCACTGAAAGGCCGGTTTCTTCCATCAGCTCACGGGCAGCAGTGGCTATAAGTGGTTCATCCATCTCGATAAAACCTCCCGGCAACGCCCATTGCCCTTTGAAAGGATCGTTGCCTCGCCGGATCAACAGCACCTGATGGATTTCGGAATGATCGCTAAAAATTGCAATGTCGGCAGTTACTGAAGGCCGGGGATATTTGTAGGTGTAGGACATAAAGATCAGTTATTGTTTTGTGCGAATCCGCTCGCGGTATTTCTTCTCCGGTCAGTTTTCATCTGCTTAACGGCCTGCTGAAAAGTGTTGTCGATGCGGTGGAAAATAGGATAAAACCCGGCATCATCGAGCACATTGCGGGCGATGAGTGCCTTGAGGAGTGTACGGATTGTTTCGCGGTTGGCAGCAATCCCTGCCGCATCCCGTTTTACGCCATGCGTGTCGGCATAGTCGATAAACTCCTGCATGAGCTTCTCGTCGATGCGAAAGCCGCGATCATACGCCTTAACATCACTATAGCGCTGCAATTCCTCGCGGTGGGTATCGGTGTAATCGAACGCAAAGTCGTAGATAACGCCTTTGTTGATGAGCCGGTTGTAGTAAGCAAGATTTTCGCCCGTTTCGACAGGGACAAAAATATCGGGCATAATGCCGCCGCCGCCATATACTACTTTGCCACCGGGTGTAATGTATTTCAACGAATCGCTGAAATGAATGCTGTCGGCGTGCAACGCTTCGCCATTGACAAACCTATTATGAAACTCGTTGTAATACGCTTCTTTGCCGTTGGCGTAAGGCTTCTGGATGCAGCGTCCTGTTGGGGTATAATAGCGGGCTACGGTAAGCCGGATGGCTGATCCGTCGTAAAGGTTCATCGGTTCCTGCACCAGGCCTTTGCCAAAAGAGCGGCGCCCCATGATGGTTCCCCGGTCGTTGTCCTGTATGGCGCCGGCCACAATTTCGCTGGCCGAAGCGGAGCCTTCGTCGATAAGGATGATAAGCTCTTCGTCCTCAAAGTTGCCTTTGGCAGTGGCATAGGCGTAGTTGCGCGGACGGCTTTTTCCTTCGGTATAAACAATCAGCTCATCATCTTTCAGAAACTCATCGGCCACCATGATGGCAGCCTGCAGATAACCGCCGGTATTGTTGCGCAAATCGAGAATAAGCTGGTGCATGCCCTCCTCTTTTAATTTGCGCAAAGCCCGTGTAAGCTCTTCGTGCGTTGTAGCCGAAAATTTATTAACCTTGACGTATCCTATGGAGTCGTCAACCATGTAAGCGATATCGACGCTATAGGTGGGGATGACATTTCGCGTAAGCGTAAAATCGAGTAAATCGGGTTCGGAGCGGCGAAACACGCGAATATTAACCTTGGTGCCGCGCGGCCCCTTGAGGGCTTTCATCACAGCTTCGTTGGCGATACCCACTCCGGCAATGGTGTCGTTTTCGACAATAACAATGCGGTCGCCGGCGCGAATGCCGGCCTTTTCGCTGGGGCCTCCGGCAATGGGCGAAATCACCATCACGGTATCTTTCTCTATCCGAAACTGCACGCCGATTCCTTCAAAGTTGCCTTCGAGTTGTTCATTTACCAAATCGAAATCCCTGGCAGGGATATACTGCGAATGCGGATCGAGCTTGGCGAGGATATCGGTGATGGCCTCCTCCTGAACTTCGTCAATGTTCACGGTGTCCACATAGTCGCGGCTGATGAGGGTGAGGATGTCGCTAATCTTGTTGTAATC
This sequence comes from Clostridia bacterium, assembly GCA_009928785.1. Classification (GTDB taxonomy): domain Bacteria; phylum Bacteroidota; class Bacteroidia; order Bacteroidales; family 4484-276; genus SABY01. Next base: position 18,357 of record SABY01000017.1, read on the forward strand.
CGAAAGATTGATAGCATAAACTTTGTTGCCGGCTGCACTCTTCGGAGCCATTCGTATTCCGGCCAAAATGCCTGTTATGAGAACCAACGCGAAGAGGAGTGGTAGATAAACTGTGATTTTATATTTGAACCTTGGCATTACTTAATTGAATCTATGGGTTGAATTTTTACTTTTGCAAAAGTATCTAACGCAATTCATTTGATAATCTTATAATACATCATAGCGGCTTATGTCCCGACTTTATCTTGTTCCCACTCCCATCGGCAATCTCGACGACATTACACTGCGCGCCTTGCGCGTTTTGCAGGAGGTGGACTTTGTGCTGGCCGAAGATACACGCACTTCGGGCGTGCTGCTCAGGCATCATAATATCATTAAACCCATTACGGCTTATCATCAGCACAATGAGCACAAGGTTTACCAGAATATTGCCATGCGACTGGCTGGCGGAGCTACGGCAGCGCTGATGAGCGATGCTGGAACGCCTGCCATTTCCGATCCTGGTTTTTTGTTGGTGCGCGAATGTATCCGTTTGGGAGTAGCCGTGGAGTGCCTGCCGGGTGCTACGGCTTTTGTTCCGGCACTGGTCGATTCGGGACTGCCGGCTGACCGGTTTGTTTTTGAAGGCTTTCTGCCTCACAAAAAAGGTCGCCAGTCGAAGCTGGAATTTCTGGCGCAACTGCCTTATACTTTTATCCTTTATGAGTCGCCACACCGGCTGCTCAAAACGTTGCAACAACTCGCCGAACACTGCGGCACCGACCGTCAGGCTTCCGTGTCGCGGGAGCTGACAAAAATTTACGAGGAAACTGTGCGCGGCACGCTCGAAAGCGTGATCGAACATTTTACCACTGGTATAATAAAAGGGGAATTTGTAATCGTGGTGGCGGGGAAATCTTGATCTAATTTTTAGACGCACGACCGCCGCTTGGGGGCGGGGTCTCTACGTTCCCAAATCAATATTCGTAAATCCGCAATCGTAAATCCGCAATCGTAAATCCGCAATCGTAAATCCGCAATCGTAAATCGTAAATCGTCATTCGATCGGGGATCTGCATTTTAGACGCACGGCTGTGCGTCTCTACCAACTTCATTTTTACCAAAAATGGTTTTAAATTCTTCTACTGTGAGGGCATCATCGTTGCGGTAATCGCCAATGGCTGTGCGGCATAATGAGGCGAGGTAAGCACCACTGCCCAGCGCTTTGCCAAAGTCGTTGGCCAACGAACGGATGTAGGTACCTTTGCTGCATTCCACCTCAAACCATACTTGTGGCATCTCTATTTTGGTAATAATAAATTTAAAAATTTCCACCTCTCGTTCGCGCATTTCCACAGGTTTATTGGCACGGGCATAGTCGTAAGCCTTTTTACCGTCGATTTTGATGGCCGAAAATACGGGTGGTTGCTGCCAGATAGTGCCAGTAAATTTCTGCACGATTTCATGAATCATCTCCGGGGTGATGTGTTGTGTATCGAAAGTCTGGTCGGGTTCGGTCTCTAAATCGAAGCTGGGCGTAGTGTGCCCAAGTATCAGGCTGCCAGTGTATGTTTTTTGCTGCGCCTGGTATTGGTCTATTTCTTTGGTTTTGCGTCCGGTGCAAACAATCACCAATCCGGTGGCCAACGGGTCGAGCGTGCCGGCATGGCCAATTTTGAGTTTGCGATGGCCGTAGGCGTATTTCAAAAATATGCGCAAGCTGTTCACCACATCAAAGGAGGTCCATCGCAGTTGCTTATTGATAAGAATCACCTCTCCGGTAGTAAAATCGGGGGGCTGTGGAATGTCGTTTTTTGAAATCATTTTTACGAAAGTATAATCGCAAGCATGCCTACGATGAAACAGTAAAGCGCGAAATAGATGAGTTTGCCTTTGCGCACAATGCCGAGCATCCAGCGAATGGCCATCATGCCTGCAATAAAAGCAGCCAGAAAGCCGACAAGCAATGGCACCCAGCCAATGGCTTCGTTGCTTAGCATTTGTCCGTCGGCAAGGTCTTTCATATTGGCACCGATGATGGGAATTAATACCATCAAAAATGAAAATCTGGCCACGTCATCGCGTTTGTTTCCCAGCAGCAAGCCGGTGGCAATGGTGCTGCCTGATCGCGAAAGACCAGGCACGACCGCAGCAGCCTGTGCTATTCCAATCACGAAGGCATCCAAAAAGCCAATAGCACGGGTGTTGAATTTCCGGGAATAGGTTAATGCAAGAATGGCGGCTGTGAGCAGGAGCATAGCGCCAACGAAGGTAAGGTTCCCGTCGAAGAGCGTCTCCACCTGATCTTTAAAAAACAAACCTACAATGGCAATGGGGATAAGTGAAATAGCAATTTTGGTGAGATATTGTGTTTCGTCGTTCCATCGGAAACGGAAAAACCCTTTTATCAAAGCGTAGATTTCTTTATAAAAAACAACAATGGTACTCAGCACAGTGGCGCCATGCACCACCACAGTAAACACCAGACTATCTTTTACCTGGATACCCAACAGGGCTTTTCCAATCTCGAGATGCCCGCTGCTACTCACGGGCAAAAATTCGGTAAGCCCCTGGAGCAAACCCAGCAGTAAAGCTTCTATCCATGTCATAGCAAAAGGTTAGCTCTGTATGTTGCGCGGCTTTTTCATGATGGCATAGATGGCCACCAGATAGCCGATGATAAGCAGAATGGGTGACAGGGTGAGCCGCTGAAAGTTGAACATATTATCGTTAAAAACGTCGGGGTCGTCGCTGCCACCGCCAATCATCACCAGATAGCCTACCAGCAAAAAGGCCAGGCCTATGAGCAACCATTTGTAGTTGTCGCGGTCGAAAGCAAAGTTACGGCGCTCCTGCACAGGAATGCCTGCTGGTTCAGCGGCGGGATTTATTACAGCTTTGGTTTTCTTTTTATCAGTTTTCATACGCTACATAAATTTGCGGCAAAATTATCAATATAAATCTTCTGACCTTACCTTTAAGTATTTTTTCACTGCCAAATAATTGGAAAACCCCGATATCAGCAGGCCGAAAATGAGAATGAGCAGGCAAACGCCAATCACTGCTACCGGATCGATAAAGTCAGCGGCCTCCGCCGAATAGAATTTTAGGATGGCCAAAAGCACCAGCAATAACAAGCATGCTCCTCCCCCACCGATTGCGCCCTGCAAAAGCCCGCTGCGCACAAAAGGCGCACGGATAAACGCACCAGTGGCACCCACCAGCAGCATACTTTTGATAATCATCCGGCGCGAATACACCGCCAAACGAACAGTGTTATAAATGAGCATCATGCTGATGATAATTAGCAAAATACTGAAAGACAAGGTAAAGGTGGTAATGCGCCGAAGGTTACGATTTACGTCGTGGAGCAGCGCATGTGGGTAAAATACTTCATCTGTAAGGCTGAACCCTTGCAGGTACGCCACCACTTTTTGTGTGCTGTCGGGATCAAAATAACTTTTGGTAAAAAAGACTTCAAGCGAAGCCGGCAACGGATTGTATCCCAGAAATTCCGTAAAATCTTCACCCAACTCCTGCTGCAGACCGCGTGCGGCCTCCTCGCAGGAAACAAAACTGACCCGCTCTATCATTGGGCTTCCTTCTATAATATCCATCAGTTGTACCGCCTGTTCATGCGTCGAATTTTCTTTCAGCATCACTTTGATCCCAACATTTCCACGCAAATAGTTGGTAATTTGATGCGTGTGTACCGCCAGCAATGCCAACAATCCAAGTACAAACAGCACCAACACTATACCGAAGGTGGCCATTCCGCGGGCAGTTGTGTAGCGCCGATGTCGCCAGGGATCACGTTTGGATTTCATGTCAGTAATTATTTGCGTAAGCAAAATTAGTTTTAAATGGTCATTTCTGACAAAGCGTTTAACAAACCAACCACTAAATCAGTTTAAGTACTTTTGCTGCTCATTAAATATCTAATCTTACTAATGAAAAATAATTTTATTCTCTCGATGTCTGTCCTGGTGGCAACTTTACTTTATTGTTTTACAAGTGTTTCAGCTTTCGCTAATGAAGGCGAAAACAGGGACAATACGCCCGGCATTGTTACCTTAACAGTTTCCACCAAAACCGCCGGCGGAAACTATGCTCCCCGTCACGTGCTGGCTATCTGGCTTGAGAAAGACGGAGCTTTTGTGAAAACGCGCAAAGCCATGGCCAACAGTCGCAAACAATACCTCTACACCTGGAAAGCTATTTCCAATTACAACGTCGTGGATGCCATCACAGGCTCCACCCTTACTTCGCATCAAGCGCACACAGTGCAATGGGACTGCACCGACCTGGATGGAAATGTGGTGGTGGATGGCACTTACAAAATACGTGTGGAATTTACCGAAGAGCATGCCCAGGGGCCTTTACTTACCATTGATTTCACCAAAGGAGCACAGCCTGTTGTAATCGATTTGCCTAATCAACAATATTTTACCGGCATACAGCTTACCTACGCACCCGATATTGTGGCTGTGGCCAATTTTAGTGTTAACAATCAGCAGACTTGCACCGGCGAGCAGGTAGTTTTTACTGACCAAAGTACCGGAGCCACCTCGTGGCAATGGGATTTTGGCGCCGATGCCACGCCTGCCACTGCCACCACACAAGGGCCGCATCAGGTAAGTTATAGTGAGCCAGGAAACAAAACCGCATCGCTCACCATCAACGGCACCATTACCCAAACCATCAACGACATCGTGGAGGTGCTGCCTGATGCTGTGGCCACTTTTGCCTGGACGCAGCAAAGCCGTACCATCAGCTTTACCAACAACTCCACAGATGCTATCGCCTACCTGTGGGAATTTGGCGACGGGATTACCAGCACACTCGAAAATCCGGTGCACACATACGCCGAAGATGGTGTGTATGTGGTAAGTCTGATTGCCTACAGCAATAATTGCCAAAATGGTTTTTGGAGCGAAGACATCATCATCAATACCGTCGGCGTGCCCGAGATAACTGCTACGCAGCAGTTTTCGATATTCCCCAATCCCGGCGCCGAAAGTCTTACCATTTCCACCCGGCAGAATCTCGAAAATGTTTTGATTTCTATTTTTAATGCCTCCGGACGCCAGGTACGTCAATATGCGTTTCCATTCTTACCGGCAAATAGCGCCACCACGCTTGCCGATCCTCTTACAACATCAGGGATTTACTTTTTACAGTTGCAAAGCAGCAAGAATACCTGGCGCGAGAAGCTCCTGGTGCAATAATCAGTTTGCAGATGAGCATTCGCAAGAAACTTATTTCCGCTACCCATAGAAGAGTGCACAGGATTGCCTGGCGCCTTTTGATGTTTGGCTTGCTGCTGCTGATAACAAAGCCATCCGCCAGCCAGGAAAATGAACAACTGTGGATAGGAATTCGCAGCGGCGTATCGCTGCCGTTGGGAGCGTACAAAAATAGTCCGGATGAAATGGGTGGCTTTGCGAGGGCAGGATTTTCGGTAATCGCCGAAACTGCCTGGTTCTTCTCCAAACATCTGGGCGCCGGCATATCAGCTTCCTACAACTTGCACACAGTAGATGTAGCTGCACTCGGAAGATTTAGGATGAACAAAGACCCATTCCTTAGCAACATCATCATTCGCAGCGATCCCTATCTTATCATTACCGCCATGCCAGGCATTTATTTTCGGTATCCCATCAGTACAAAGTTCACCGCCACTGCCAACCTGCATGTTGGTTTGCTGTATGGCCGCACGCCTTATCAACTTTTTAAACCTGATTATTACTTGTTACCCGATACCTGGCAGGAAAAAACGTCGGCACAGGATTACAAATTCTCGTGGATGGCTGGCGTAGCTGTGCAATATCAGGCTACGCCATGTATAGGATTGGTAGTCGCAGCCGATGTTTGCGCCGACCAACTGCAATTCAATTTTGTTACCGGCAGCGGTGAACGTACCGATAAGTTAAAAATGGCTTTTGTAAATCTTTCAGCGGGATTCCGCCTCAGCATTTTCTGAAATGATGTAGAAAATCTTTTCGAGCGCAGCATGGTATTTTTTCCACGTGCCGCGTTTCACTACAAAAGTTAAGGGCTTTTCGGCGGTAAATATGGTGATCGTTGGTGGCTCCGTCGATCCTAAGACTGCCGCAAGCTCCTGGTAATCGATATCAGCGCTGTAGCGATGCACCCACCTTTTCTTTTTAAAGTCCACATACAACTTTTGGGCATGGCCAGCCGCCCGGTTATCACCGGCTGATAGCAGAATTGAGTCGGCCTGGGCAGGTTGTGGGGTGAGATACGTAAAGTTGAAGAACGTGCTGTCGGTGCCCGGGCGATAGGTGATGTCGAAGGCAAATTCGCTGTGATCATCACTATTTTTAAAATCGGTATTGGGATACAGAAAATACAAGTCGCCGCCTTCCTGGGTTCGATGCGTGTAATATTTCTCTAATTTCTGCCCCGAAACTTCGAACGATAAGCCAAATGCAATAAGGGCAATGATTAACAGTCGGAACAACTTTTTATTCATAATTTTTTTTATAAAATAAAAATGGGAGAAACCCTTACAAGAAGCGCTCTCCCATTTCTATGAAAATTAATTTTTTAGCAAAAGTAAAAAATACTATTCGCCATAAACCATTACGGTGAAAGTGGCATAAATGCCCAAAATACTGGTTGCCTGATAATCGACATGATGAATTTTGGTGATGCCTGCCGAACGTGAAGCTGCCTCAACGCTGGCGTCGCCGGTAGCAACAATACCCAGGATACCGGTTGCTTTAGCGGTACCAACTTTGGTCGATCCGGTGTTGGAAGTTACCGCCATTGGGGCTTTAACATCGGTGTAAAGAAGACCTACCAGTGGTGCTGAGGTGAAAGCGCAGCTCGACATAAAGCCGGCAATCAGGATTAATGCAAGAAACTTTTTCATAAGTAATACTCCTTTTTTAAGTTAATAGATTTGATTTTTTAAATAAATGTTTTAATAAATGAGGTGCAAATATCCACTTTTTATAATACTTTGGACAAAGTTTCTCTTAAATTTTCTAAAAATCAAAATCAAAAACTCTCTCGCAGCCTGGCTTTCAATGAGTTTCTACCGTTTCATTTTTTGTGGCCTGAGCATATTTTCCGGGTTAAGCATCGTTTCAAGCTCATCTTTTGTCATCAGACTTTGTTCGAGCACCAGATTATACACACTTTTGCCACTTTCGAGGGCATCTTTTGCCAGCTTATTAGCAACGTCGTAACCTAAAAAAGGCACCAACGCCGTTACCAGACCAATGCTGTTTTCGACCATCTGGCGACAGCGCGCTTCGTTGGCGGTAATGCCATTGATGCAACGGTACATAAAGGTATTCATACCATTTTTGAGCATCTCGATGGATTCGAAAAGACAGTGCACGATCACCGGCTCCATCACGTTGAGTTCGAGCTGACCGGCCTCGGCGGCAAGGGTTACGGTGAGGTCGTTGCCGATCACTTTAAAAGCTATCTGATTGACCACTTCCGGAATTACAGGATTTACTTTGCCGGGCATAATAGAGCTTCCGGGCTGCATCGGTGGCAGATTGATTTCGTTAATGCCGGCGCGGGGGCCCGAAGAGAGCAACCGCAGGTCGTTGGAAATCTTGGATAGTTTTACAGCGAGGCGCTTTACGGCGGCCGAATACATTACAAAAGCGCCGGTATCCTGGGTGGCTTCTACCAGATTCTCGGCCAGCTCCAGATCCAAGCCGGTGATTTCACGAAGATGGACAATAACCTTATCGCTGTATTCCGGATCGCTATTGATGCCGGTGCCGATGGCCGTAGCGCCCATGTTTACTTCCAGAAAAAGGCGGGCATTCTGGTCGAGCCTTCCTATCTCTTCTTCGAGTGTAACGGCATAAGCCTCAAAAGCCTGACCCAAAGTCATTGGAACGGCATCCTGCAACTGGGTGCGCCCCATCTTGATGACATGGGCAAACTCGCGTGCCTTTTTGCGGAAAGCGGCAATAAGATTCATCAGCACATTCACCAGGCGTTTGTTGCTGTTGATAAGCGCAATTTTTACAGCAGTAGGATACGCATCGTTGGTGGATTGCGACAGGTTGACGTGGTTGTTGGGATGACAATATTCGTATTGACCTTTTTCGTGGCCCATAATTTCCAAAGCCCGGTTGGCGATCACTTCGTTGGCGTTCATGTTGGTGGAGGTGCCGGCGCCACCCTGAATGGTATCCACCGAAAAATGATAGATAAACCTGCCATTGATAATTTCGCGACAAGCCTGTTCGATGGCTTTGGTTACAGGAGCTTCGAGCAACCCCAGGTCGAAGTTGGTGCGTGCTGCGCCCAGCTTAACCATTGCCAGGGCTTCCACCAGGCGGTGATAAAAGTTGAGCGTAACGCCGCTGATATGAAAATTCTCAAGGGCGCGCAGTGTTTGCACGCCGTAATAAGCTTCGTAGGGCACTTCGCGTTCGCCCAATAAATCGTGCTCTGTACGCGTGCGCCCCGATTCGTATTGCGCCGCCGAGTTCACCACGTGTGCATTGGCCTGACGCATACGCCGTGAGATGACGCGTGCAATATTTGAAAATATTTTGAGCGCAATGGCGCCATGGTCAGCAAAAAATTCCTTGTGAACGATGTAAACTTCTACGTCAGTGATCGTCCGTGCCGAGGTGGAGTGCGGTGAATCATCGGTGAGCGATCCTTCGCCCAAAAAATCGGATGGGCCAAATATAGTAAGCCGTTTTTCGTGATTCTCGTCGGTGTTTTTGAGCAATTCCACCTGTCCGCTGCTAATGAGGTAAATATTTTCGCGGGGCGAATTCTCAACAAAAAGGCTCTCACCTTCTGCTATCGAAGCCAGCTTAAGATGTTCGGATACCGTTTGCATCTCCTGATCATCCAAGCCTTTGAACAACTCGATTTTTTTGATAAAATCAATGCGATTGACTTTGTCTTTACTTTTCATACTTCTGATTTTATTTAATTTTTAAAAACAATATCTAAATGAAAACAAAGCAAAAGTAGCCCTTAAACCTCTGTGACAAGCGGCCTCGGCTAACACAACCTTACCTTGCAACGACAAGTAATAACTTGTAATGCAGCTTTTGAATAAATATGAATAAACAATGATTTGTTTTGTCATGAGTCGTCAAAATGAGGACGAAAATGCAGGGAAAAAAATCCTGTCGAAACAACCGGGAAAAACATTTAGCAGACTCACGTGGTTAGTAGTGACAATATTTTTATAAAAACCAACGCGTATGTCGATCATCGAAAAAGCTGAACAAGCTGTTGTTGATTTTTTTGGTAAACACAACCACCAGGAGCTGCATTATCATAACCTGCTACATACGCAAAATGTAGTAATGGCCACCCGGCTCATAGCAAACCATTGTCGGATTTCGGCTGCCAAGCTCGAAAAATTGTTGGTGGCTGCCTGGTTTCACGACACAGGTTACCTGCTCTCGCGCCACAACCACGAAGACGGGGGCAAACTGCTGGCTACCGAATTCCTGCAGCAGCAGCAGGTAAGCCAGGAATATATCCATACGGTAACATCGTGCATCGAAGCCACCCGGATACCACAGCATCCGCACAATGTGCTCGAAGAGATACTTTGCGATGCCGATCTGTACCACGTTTCGCTGGATAGCTTTTGTGAAGAAACGCGCTGGTTTTGGGATGAACTCTCAGCCATCAACGGCGACACTTTCGAGGAAAACAAATACATGTTGCACACGCTCAGCTTTTTTGAAGCGCATCATTTCAAAACCGATTACGGAAAACAATATCTGGAGCCTGGCAAACAAAAGAACATGGAAATCATACGCTCAAAGCTGGCAGAAGGAAGCAGTAGATAAGCAGCGGACAGGTTTCAGTGGGCAGTTTTTCTGAAGCGTGGTATCTGCCGCCTACTTCCCTTTCAGTTTGTGTTGTGTCCGCCGGAGGCTGATTACTTCGAGCGGAGTAAATATGAAATAAAGAATGAGGAAGGCAAAAATGAAATTGACGGCGTCGCTTCGGTTTATTAACGAATAAACAACAATTATCACCAAAAATAACAACAGCTTGAAGCCCGTAGAAAGTAAGGCAACATTTACAAATGCAGCCGTTCGGCTTTGTGTGGATTTTATTTGTAAAAAATAAACGAAATTGGAACTTACAACAAAAAATAGCAGTAGCCAGGGGATGGCCGGCGAAAAATGATGGGTCAGAGAAGTGTTGCGTGCCACAGCGTAAACTATTCCAATGACAGCGGCTACTGCCAGCGTAGTAACAAGAAATCGGCGCGTTGCCGCGCGAATAAGCGGGTGGGTGTCGGTCATCGGGTGAAGTCTTTGATGGCGTGATAAATTGCAATGGCCATGGCAAGGGTGGAAAAGATGAGAAGAAAAACAGGGATGCGGTTGCCCATCCATTGGTCGAGTTTGTAGCCACCAAAAACGCCGGCAGCAATTATTACCAGCATTTGTATGCCGATGCTCGAATATTTGATGAAACTATCGTATTGCTTCTTCTCTTTTTTTAATTTCTTCATGGTGTACCGGTAGTTCAAACTCCTCGTCTTCGGGGATATCATTCATGTTGCATGAACCGGTAAACCTGGCGCCGGGTTCTATGGCCAGCTTGGTCACGAAAATGTCGCCGGTGAGTTTGGCCGAAGCCTTGAGCGTCAGCAATTCGTGCACTACCACTTTGGCTTTTATTATGCCGCTAAAGTCGGCGTTCTGACAAATGATTTCTCCTTCTACTTTCCCCGACGCTCCTATTACTACTTTCCCTTTGCTGTTGATGCTGCCCAGCAAATGCCCGTCGATACGGTAGTCGCCGTTCGATTTGATGTCGCCTTTTATGGTAGTGCCGTTGCCCAGAAAGTTGATGGAGGGCGCACTTTCGGCAATATTATTTTTTCCCATGATGCCCGTTTCTTTTATTTTCGGAATAGCACGCGAAAGTACATTTTTTCAAAAATCTAAGCGCGCCTTTGTTTATAGTTCAGCGATGAAACTGTTGGTTTTTACAGGTAATCACCCATTTCCATGATATTTATTCGCCGGTAGTTTTGTTGAGATAAGTTCGATTAAAAAACTTGTAATAGTCTTCGATATTTTTTTCGCGATAAAAAATCGGATAGTTATCCACCGAAATGGTAAAGATGCTTTTTTCGGCATCTTGAAATTGCGTATTAACATAGTCGCTGTCGAGCACAGCCCGATAGTAGTTTAATGCCCTTTCAGCGCTCTCGAAATTACCCACCGTGATCATTTGTATGTCGTTCATAAAAACGATGCTGTTGATTTTGAGCTGTTGGGTAATAAAATATTTGGTGTTAAAATCCGAAAGCCGAATTTTTAGTGCATTGATGTTGGTGCGCGAACCGTCAACCAGCGCCATAAAGAAATGCACCGATTGCGGGTTGTTGGTGTAAAGTGACGAAAAGGCTTCGGTTTCTTCCACAGGTTTTCCGGTGCTGTCGCGAGCAATGGTGGTTTCCTGCAGCACCATCTTTCCGGTTTCGTCGGGGCGTAGCCGGTTAAGAATATCCTGGGCGAGTGGTTTCACTTCGCTTTCGGGATAGGTTGTCACCAAATATTGTAGCGAGCTGGCCAGTGTGTCGAGGTTTTGTACCTGCCCCAGCGACATGGCTTTCAAAAATTCAAATTTGCTCAGCAGGTCGCTTTCCTGGTATTTCTCTACGGCTTCGTTATAGTTATTAATAACCAGATAAAACTGGTTGTTCATGTAGGCGCTGTAAGTATTTTGATACAGTGTGGAGGCTGCGTTGCGCTGCGCCTGCAGCACCAGGTTGTAGTTGGGATCGATGATGATTTTGGCGTAATCGCTTTCGGGGAAGTCCCGCACTATCAATTGCCGGTAATATTCGGCGCGCTCAGCATTGGGAAGCTCTTCGTTGTTTTTGTAGAGTTGGTAATAAATCTGCAATTTGTGCTCGTGCTCCGGGAATTTCGATAGCAGCGTTTCAAAAGCCTCAATCGACTTGGCGTTATCTTTCAGGCCATCTTTGTAAATGTACCCGATGTTGAAATAAGCCTCTTCGATGAGGGCGTTGGAGGCAGCCATTTTTTCTTCGGTCATTGGCAAGTCCTGCAAGTAAAATTCACGACTTTTAGGATCTGTGACCACAGCCACGGCGGTGCTGTCGGCGCCCAGCGAATCGGCCTGAGCCATTTCTACCTCTTCCTCAAACTCGGCAACTATCTGTTTGTTGCTTAGGCGCCACAGGTCTTCGAGCTTACGCCGTCCCCATTTTTTCTGAAATTCGGTAAAACCAAAACTTACTGCCTGCGGATTAGAAAAATACCACCCGCCGGTTTGCTGCATGCTCCGGTTTTCCTGGCGGCTGGTTTGCTCCAGCATCGAGAGCGTCTGGCGGCGTTCGGTTTCTTCTTCGCGCTCGCGCGCTTCTTGTTCGGCTATCTTTTTTATCAACTCATCGAGGATGGCATTACGCTTATCATCGGGCATGGTGGCCATGCGTTGCAAACTGTCCTGCATAGCAATGCTCTGCAGATTGGTAATAAGATCGGTAAGCACATCGGTTTTGTCGCGAATGGCTTTATAATTCGGGAAATCTTCGGGCAGAAACTGCATCGCAGTATCATAATAGGCTTGCGCCAACGGGTAGTTGGGCTGCTCAAAATGCAATTCGGCCAGGTCGAGCGACGAAACAGATTTCTGATAATCGTTCTCCACACTCGAAGCTACCGACAGCGTAAGGTATTCCATACCTTTGTCGATCTGGCCATCCTTGAGATAAATCTCAGCCAGTGCATAATAAACCTGATCGTAATACTCTTCGTTTTTGCTGTCGCGCAGCATCTTGTTCAGCTTTTTCACAATGGCGCTCCGGTTGCTCGACTTTGCACTATAGGTCTTGGCAAGGTTTATTTTGGCATTAAACGACATCTCATAACTCGGATTTTTGCGAATTACCAGATTGTAAAGCTTGGCGGCCTCATTCATCTCGCCCAATTCCTGATAAATCTGCGCCAGGATAAAACGCAGCCGGTTGCGGTCTTTCTTGTTGCGATTGAGTTCGATGGCGCGTTGCAGATATTTTATGGCCTTATCGTATTTCTGTTGCAGGATGTAATGATTGGCATAAACTTTCACGAAATCTTTTTCAAGGCTGGCCGGCGCTTCGCCTTTTTTAAGGCTGCTGTTGAGGTTGTCGAGAATGGTTACTGATTTCTCAAATTCTTTGTTTTGGTTATAGGTGCGTGCCAGCCACAGTTCGGCCTGGTAGCGGCTGTCTTCCTGGCTAAATCGGTTGGTTACAAATTCGAAGGTTCGCCGTGCGTTGGGGAACTCCTTTTTATAAAGGTATGCTTTGCCAATGAGCAGATAGCTGTCGTCGATCCAGCGCACATACTCTTTACGCTTAAAATACATCGAATGTCGCTGAATCACCTTCGAGGACTTCTCGATGGCTCTGTCCATATTGGGCACTACCGACTGGGCGTCCTGCTGCGATCCATATTTGTAAACCGGCAGCACGCTGGTGTAATTGTCCTTTACGTTTTTGTCGAGCGTGCGCACACCTTCTTTGAAGCTTTCGTTGCCGTTCCAAAAGGCGTTGTAGTGCGCCGTCAGGTTATGATAGGTTCGGCGTGTAAAGGTGTTTTTTTTGGTAGAACACGAATTTACAACTATCGACACAGCCAACCAGCCAATGACGAAGACCGCAAATTTTGTCCTGACAGCGATAGCACGAGAAGGAAATATGATCGGCCGCTTTTTCAAATTCCTGATACTGATAATTTTTAAAAAAAATATGACGCCACTGAATGGGTTAATTAACTGCCATTCGTCAAAAATATTATTTAACAAATCAAAAGCGCGATATTTGCCGCCCATTCGTTATTAGGAAAAAATTTATAAAATTGAAAAAATACCGCAGACGCATAAAGCAACCCGGCCGGTTAAGGCACAAATACAAGCTGGTGCTGATGGATGCCGATTCTTTTGAAGAGAAATTTTCGTTTCGCCTGACGCGGCTTGGCGTGTTTTCAGTTGCAGGGGCATTGGTCATCATGTTGGTTTTTATCACCATTTATCTGGTGGCTTTCACCGCTTTGCGCGAATACATTCCCGGCTATGCCGATGTGAACATGCCCAAGCGCGTGTATGTGCTGCAGCAGAGAGCCGATTCACTCGAAACCATTTTCCGGCAGCAGAGTCTTTACATTACCAACCTGCGACAAGTATTGCAAGGAAAAGAAGTTTCGGATGCCCCCCCACCCGATCAACTTGAATACCCAACGAACTACGACACCATTACCATGACCATTTCGCCGGAAGACTCACTTTTGCGCGCCGAATATGAGATGCAAAGCAAATACAACCTTAACCAGAATCAGCCGCGCAGCTACAGCTACGTGCCGGCCAACCTGGGAAACATGAATTTTTTCCCGCCCATCAAGGGCATTGTCACCCGATCGTTCGACAGCAAACTCGATCATTATGGTGTGGATATAGTGGCCAAGAGCAATTCGGCGATTAAAGCTGTATTGGATGGCACAGTAATTTTCTCCGACTGGACACTCGAAACCGGTTACATCATCGGGTTGCAGCACAAAAATAATCTGGTTTCCGTTTACAAGCACAATTCAAGCTTGCTCAAGCAGGAGGGCGCCTATGTAAAAGCCGGCGAAACGATTTCCATCGTCGGGGCGTCAGGCGAGCTAAGTACAGGCCCTCACCTGCATTTCGAATTATGGCACAACGGCACTCCCGTCAATCCGGAAGAATTCATTGCTTTTTAGTTGTTTCATAATCCTTACTTTTGCAGCCGCAAAAAAAATCCGCGGACAATTTTGAAAAAGCAACTCGCAATTCTTGGATCAACCGGTTCTATAGGGCAACAAGCTCTTGAGGTGGTGCGTCGTAATCCGCAACGATTCGGCATTACGGTACTCACAGCGCATAGCAATTACCTGTTGCTCATACAACAAGCGTTGGAGTTTAAGCCTCTGGTGGTGGTTATCGGTTGCCACGGTAGTGCTACTATGGTGCGCGAGGCTTTGGAAAAAACGGGGATAGAAGTTTTGGCCGGCAACAAGAATTTGGAAAAGGTGGTAACCCTTCCTGAAATAGATCAGGTGTTGGTGGCGCTGGTCGGAATTGCTGCGCTCACGCCACTGGTGGCAGCTATAAAAGCACGAAAGTCGATTGCTTTGGCCAACAAGGAAGCATTGGTAGTAGCCGGCGAAATTGTAATGCGCTTGGCGCGCGAATATGAAGTTCCTGTGCTGCCGGTCGATTCGGAGCATTCAGCAATTTTTCAATGCCTGCAAGGCGAACAGAGCGGCAGTGTCGAAAAGATTTATCTTACGGCATCCGGCGGGCCATTCTATGGGCAATCATTGCAAAGCCTTAGCCTGGTAACGCCCCAACAAGCGCTGCGTCATCCCAACTGGAATATGGGCAGTAAAATCACCATCGACTCGGCCACCATGATGAACAAAGGGCTGGAAGTGATCGAAGCCAGGTGGCTATTCGATTTGGAGCCACACCAAATTGATGTGGTAGTGCATCCGCAGTCGGTAGTGCACTCCATTGTTCAATTTACCGACGGTAGCATGAAAGCGCAGATGGGTTTGCCCGACATGAAGCTGCCTATTCAATATGCGCTGGCCTATCCTGAGCGCATTGCCGCTCACTTCGGACGGTTTAGTTTTATGGATGTTCCCAGCCTTACTTTTGCCAGCCCCGATGAGGAAGCATTTCCATCGCTTAAGCTGGCGCGGCAGGCATTGCTAAGAGGCGGCAACATGCCTTGTATGCTTAATGCTGCCAACGAGGTAGCTGTGGCGGCTTTTCTTGATCGTCAGATCAGCTTTGTGCAAATACCCGAAATCATTGAACAAACTATGAATAAGGGAGTTCTTATTGCCAATCCTTCGCTCGAAGAGCTGATCGAAACTAACAGCGTGGCAAAAAATTACGCCAAAGAAATTATCAAATCAAAAGAAATACAATTCGTTTAAATGGAAATATTCATTCAGGTTCTTCACCTGCTGCTCAGCCTATCAGTTTTGGTTATTGTTCATGAGTTCGGGCACTTTATCGCAGCCAAGATTTTTCACACCCGCGTCGAGAAATTCTATCTTTTTTTCAATCCCTGGTTTTCAATCTTTAAATTCAAAATCAAAGACACCGAATACGGCTTGGGGTGGCTGCCATTGGGCGGATACGTCAAGATTTCGGGAATGATCGACGAATCGATGGACAGGGAGCAGCTCAAGCAGCCACCGCAGCCCTGGGAGTTTCGCAGCAAGCCGGCCTGGCAACGCCTTATTATTATGCTCGGCGGTGTGTTTATGAATGCACTGCTTGCATTTGTAATTTATTCGGTCATTCTTTTTAGCTACGGCGAAAAATATTTGCCTACTAATAATCTTACCGATGGCTTTTGGGTGGCCGATTCTGTGCTGCTGGATGCCGGACTCAAAACCGGCGACAAAGTAGTTTCCATCAACGGGCAGGCTCCTCCGGCACGCTACAACGAAATTCTTATCGAGATGCTCTACAGCGATTCGATGACGGTGGAACGCAACGGTGAGCGCGTGCATCTTTCCATCCCCACCGACCTGGCCGGTCGCCTGAGCGAAAAGCGCGGAGCCACCCTTTTACCACGTTATCCGTTTGTAGTTGCCAATATTCCCGAAAACTCGCACAACGCCACTGCCGGCCTGCAACGCAAAGATCGCATTGTGGCCATAGCCGGGCAGCCCGTAAAATATTACGACCAATTTCCCGAACTTGCTTTACAACATGCCGGCGATACCGTTACCGCCGAAGTGGTGCGCGATGGGCTGCACTTACAAATACCATTGGTGATCGACGATAATGGAAAAATCGGCGTAGAGTGGGGACTGTTGCCAGCCGAGCAGCTCGAAGATATGGGCATTTACAGCTTTGCCAAAGAAGATTTTTCGTTGATGGAATCGATACCTGCCGGATTAAAAATGGCCAACGAGCGTCTGGTGGATTATGTGCGGCAATTCAAATTGCTGCTCAATCCCGAAACGGGCGCTTACAAAGGGCTGGGTGGTTTTGTTACTATCGGAAGCTTCTTCCCCACTTCCTGGAACTGGCGCGTGTTTTGGGAGCTTACCGCTTTTCTTTCTATCATGCTTGCTGTGCTCAACATTCTGCCTATTCCTGCCCTCGATGGCGGCCATGTAATGTTTCTGTTTTATGAAATTATTGCACGACGCAAACCCAGCGATAAATTTTTGGAATATGCACAAGTTGTCGGCATGGTCATCCTTTTTGGGTTGCTAATTTTTGCCAATGGCAACGATATAATCCGCTTGTTTCAATAGGTTGGTCTAAAATATTTTTCCCGGTAATGACATTTGGTTTACTTTTGTCTTTATTAAAAAATTGCACAAATCTCTTCCTATGTCCGACACGATTCAGGATTTAAATATCTCCATCCAACAGCAAATTCTTAACGCAGTTCCTGCGCTCATTTTTGCAAAAGATACCGAAAACCGATTCATATCTGTCAACACCGCCTATGAAGAGGTTACCGGACTTAAGCTCAAAGAGATAATTGGTAAGAATGTTTTCGACATCATTCCCAACCAACAACTGGCGGAGGAATATTACAAAGACGATCTGGAAGTAATCGAAACCGGGCTGCCTAAGCGCAATATTATAGAGCCTCTGCTCACCGACGAGACCAAGTGGTTTATCACCGACAAAATTCCATTTCGGGATGAAAAAGGAAAAATAAAGGGCGTCATTGGTTTTTCGGTTGACATCACCGAGCGCAAAAATGCCGAAGTTGCTCTGGTGCATAGTGAACGGAAATTTCGGATGCTTTTCGACACATCACCTGAAGCTATTGTAATTAGTGATCTTAAGGGGCGCTTCGTGTCGGTGAACAGAGCCTTTACCAAACTTCTGGGATATTCATTCGACCAAGCCATCAGGCTGAGCTTTCGTGATATCACCCCTGATTGGCTCATGGATTCGGAGATGGATTATTACCGCCACAATTATTTCCATAGCAAGCCAGCCATCAATATCGAAAAGGCATACATCGCCAAATCGGGCAACATGGTGCCGGTGTGTATCAACTATTGGCTCATTTACGACGAGGCCGGCGCACCGTTTCGCTTGGGTGCTTTCGTAAAAGACCTTTCATTAATAAAGAAAGCTGAACAACTCGAAACCTCACTTTTTGAGCTTGAGACTGAGCGGCTCAAAAATGAACTTGATTCACAGTCGCAATTGCTCAACACCAAGATGGCGCAGCTTGTCGAAAAAAACTCCCTGATCGATAGTCTGATGACACAACTGGAAAAACTCAAATCACTCTCACCTGCCAACATGGGCGAGCGAATTGATGAAATTATCATGGAAATGTCGGAGAGTAGAAATGAAAAAGAAGAAATATGGTCGCAATTTGAGGCTACTTTCGGCAGCATCAATTCATCCTTCCACGAAAACGTGGCTAAAGCCTTTCCCTCCCTGACCAATAATGAGCGGCGGCTGGTTGCCTTTTTTAAAATGAATCTTTCTACCAAAGAAATTTCGGGCATCACGCATCAAACCGTAAGAAGCATCGAAATGGCACGCTCGCGGCTAAGAAAAAAACTTAATATCGACCGACACACTTCCCTTTCCAGCTTTTTCAGCCAGTTTTAAAATCACAATGTGCAATTTTTTACTTTCGTAATGACAGTTTGCACTGGCAACAAATATCATCCGCAAATCCACTAATAGTCAGTTTTTCGACAAATAAACTCTTTTTAAAACAACATTTTAAAAATTAATTTTGTGCAAATAAATCGATTTTTTTCTTGGTGGTTAAAAATAATGATAGTATATTTGCAGCGACTAAATCATGGTTGTTTTTTAATAATTGGTTTTAAGGGGTAGTTTGGGAGTCAAACCTAAAGCAGGGGGATAAATTCACAAAACTTTTTCCAGATTTAGCTTATATCCCCCCGCTCCCAAACTTTTTAACTACTCCTTTTTCTCACGCTTTCTCCTCCGAAAAATTACCTTTGCCACAGCTATTTTTGTTTTAATAAAATAATCAACCAAACCATGATGCCAATAGCTCTATGGCTTAAAAAGTTGCTTTACGGCAAGTATTCATTTGCTTTTCAAAAGCATATCAATGGGCTGGATTCACGCATGAATCTGAAGATGAATTACACCACCGCCTGCTCCAAAACGGATCCACTCAATCATTATCGCAAAGTTGCCGAAACCAATGCCGGCCTTATTGTCTTTCAATCTACGCGCCCCATTGTTTTTAATGAAATCGCTTTTGGACTTCGTTTTCGGGAGGTGGCTGCCACCATTGGCAAATACAACTGCTACGATTGCCAGAAATACAATGATGTGGTGTGGCGGCGGCTGGCTACCAAAGAACGTATCTACAACCACGGCGTTAAAAGGATTTATCATTTTATTGATAAAAAGTTTTTCTTCGGCGAGCTATTCTTTTCCGACCTGCGCAAAATCGATCCTGCCGTTATCGCCAGCTCTTTAATACAAAAATACGCCGGAACCGATGGCCAGGCCATCTCGGCCAACTTCCGCATTGATGGAAAAGATGCATTTATTTATTTCGAAAATTCCGGTATCAATCTCAGCATCAAGTACATTTCGACGGCTGATGCTCACCTAACCGAAAAAATCTCCGAAATTCTCCGCCCCATCTCCCTCCCCGATTACTCCACCCGCGAGCTAACCGATGAATTGTAAACGAGTATAGAGGTTAGAAGTTGGAAAACAGAATCTGAAGTTTGAGATTTCGGGGCAAAGGGTCTTTTTTTTAGGCAAGGAACAAAGACTTCAAAATGCTGCAATATCAATACATGGGATGCGTTAGCTGATGATATTTTTGCACATGCCGTCATCCGTTTCTTTGACGAATATGAATACAGGATTGGCGGGATAAACAGAAAAATGTTTTATTTGCAATGCATTTACAAAGCACTCACGCAGTCGAACAAATATGCTAAAACGGTTATTCGTAATATTGATGTGTACAAGCCTGATGCTGCCATTGGCAGCTCAGCAACTGCCGCAATACACGCAATACATGTTTAACAAGCTGGTGAACAACCCCGGCTATGCCGGTGCCGGCGACGGAATATGTGTGTCCGGAACCATCAGGCAGCAGTGGGTTGGCTTTAAATCCACCAACGACGATGGCAGCTCGGATAACCTGGGGCCTGAAACTTATCTCATTTCCATCCATTCGCCCATAAAGGTGCTCCATGGCGGAATTGGCGCTACCATTCAGCAAGACAAAATTGGCCCTTTTAGCGATATTTATTTTAATGTAATGTACGCCTACCAGACTACCCTGGGTGCCGGCGATTTGGGTATTGGCGCACAGCTTAATATTCTCAACAAAACCATCAGTGCTTTTCCTGATGCCGGAAGTGATCCTGTGCTGAGTGCAAACGAAGAAACTGACATGTACTTCGACGCTGGCATCGGGCTGTATTACCGCGTGCCCGACAATTATTACATAGGAATTTCTGTGTTGCAAATGCTGCAAAGCAACAAAGATGTAGGAACCCATTTCCACATGCGTCGAGAGATAGACCTGATGGCGGGTTACGAATTGGAATTTCCCAACCTCCCGGCAATCGACATACTTCCTTCGATATTGATAAAAGCCACCAGCGGCTCCATACAATACGACGCCACTGCATTGCTGCGCTACCAGCGCAAAATCTGGGGCGGCCTCTCATGGCGCTATCAGGATGCCGTGGCGCTTATCGTGGGCTTCGATTACAAAAATTTTAATATCGGGTACTCTTACGATTTTAATACTTCGGCAATTGGTACTACCGGATCGCACGAGATAAGAGCCAGCTATTGCTTCAAAATTGAAGTGGACAAAATCAGAAAGGTTTACCGAAATACACGGTTCCTGTAATTTTTTTGCAATGTCGGCGTTTATCCAAAACTTTCTACCAAAAACATTTTTAACAGATCATCCGCATCTTTTAGTTGGTAAGGCTTTCCGATGGTTTTTAGTTTTTTCCTAAGGTGCAATGATTTCAACTTTTTCATTAATTTTCTGAGTTTTTATTAACTATACTAAAGAATGGGCAATGTCGTTAAACTGTTTGTAAAATCAGCAGTTCACATGAAAAAACTATTTTTTTTCCTATTAATAGCCGCCACAATTTCTGCTTGTAGCAACAAGGGCAATGGCGAATTAACAGGGGTGCAGGATCGCCCCAGGTTTTACCAACCCGATCCCACCGGTATGGCGTTTATTCCTCTGGGTACTTACGTGATGGGTGTGGGTGAGGAAGATGTTCCTTACACGCAAATGAATAATCCCAAACGTGTAACGGTAAGCTCTTTTTACATGGACGAAACCGAAATTACCAATAATGAATACCGGCAATTTGTGTATTGGGTGCGCGATTCTATTGCCCGCGACCTGCTTGGGCAAACCAATCCTGAAGAGTTTCTGATAGAAGAAAATCCCAAAACCGGCGAATTGTATGATCCAGCCTTTCTTAACTGGGAAACAAAAATTGAGTGGGGCGAAGAAGAAACTGCCCAGACCCTTGAAGAAATGTACCTGCCCGACAACGAGCGCTATTTCCGCAAAAAGGAAATCGACACCCGCAAGCTTCGCTATCGTTATTTTTGGATAGACCTTAATGCTGCTGCGCGCAAAGATTATAGCCAGCCGGCCGATGCTACCAACGGTGCCTTTGCCAACCGTCCGCAAGGGCGCGAAGACCGCTCGGTGTATGTTCGGCAGGAGGAACTCAACGTATATCCCGACACCCTCTGCTGGATTCACGACTTCCCTTACAGCTACAACGAACCACTTACACAGTCTTATTTCTGGCATCCTACTTACGACCATTATCCGGTGGTAGGCGTCAACTGGAACCAGGCACGCGCTTTTTGTGTGTGGCGCACCGCTTTGTTCAACAATTACCTTCAGTCGAAAGAACAAGCCGGACTCAACGATTTCCGCCTGCCCAGCGAAGCTGAATGGGAGTGGGCAGCCCGTGGCGGCTACGAAGCCAACCCATTTCCGTGGGGCGGCCCGTACAGCAAAAACGAAAAAGGTTGCTTGCTGGCCAACTTTAAACCCAACCGTGGCAACTACGTGGACGATGGCGGAACCACCCCTGTAATAGTGGGACACTACAACGCCAACAGCTTTGGATTGTATGATATGTCGGGCAACGTGAGCGAATGGACACGCAGCGCATTCGATAAAGCTGCCAACATGGTTACCTGGGATTTGAACCCCGACTATGTTTACAACGCCAAGACCGATGATCCCATCGCCATGAAGCGCAAAGTGATAAAAGGTGGCTCCTGGAAAGATATCGAATATTACCTGCTGGTTTCTACCCGCGATTACGAATATCAGGATACCGCCAAATCCTATGTTGGTTTCCGTTGTGTGCAGCCCTATCTCGGACGCTCCAAAGGCGACAACCCGGCCAAAGCATCCAATGTTTATTAATATCATTTATGCTAATCTCATCAAACTTTCAAATATCAAAAATTACCCAAATTTTTAAGCGATGAATGCAGTGAACAAAAAAAACAAAAAGGGATTTTCTAAAATTGAAGATGCCCTCGACAGCAGGTTTTTCAGACGTTTCATGTCGGTAGCCTATGGGCTGGGAGCATCTATTGTAATTATCGGCGCGCTTTTCAAAATCACCCACATCCCGGGAGCCAACGAAGCACTGTTTGTGGGTATGATTACCGAGGCCATCATCTTTGCCTTATCGGCACTGCAGAAGCCGCACGTAGAGCCCGACTGGAGTAAAGTCCATCCGGAGTTTCTGGAAGATTATCACAACATACAAGCCGAAGGTATTATACCCGGACAAACCAAGAAAGCATCCGGACAAGCCAATCGGCTCGACGAGATGCTCCAGGAAGCCAATATCGACAGTGAACTGATCGGTCGTTTGGGTTCAGGGTTGCGTAACCTGAGCGATACCACCGCCCGGATGAACGACATGACCAAAGTATCAGTGGCCAATGACGAATATGTTAATAATCTGAAGAACGCAACCCAGAGCGCCTCCAGCCTGTCGAAATCCTATGGTAAAGCATCCGAAGCCATCGAGCGCGAACTGACTGTGAGCCACGAATTTTCTCAAAACGTCCGTGGTGCTTCTCAGGCAGCCTCGGAGCTAAAACAGGTTTATGTGGATACCAGCACCTCGTTGCGCGAGGATATTCAGGCATCGCAAAACCTTTCGCAAAGCATCCGCAGCGCTTCTCAATCTGCATCGCAACTTGCCGAGAACTATCACAAGTCTTCCGAGAGCATTCTTGAAAACATAGAACAGATACAGCAATCCACTGAGAAAAATACACAGTTCAACGAACAGCTCAAAAAGCTCTCGCAGAGCCTCTCTTCGCTCAACGCACTTTACGAGATGCAGCTCAAAACGTCGGAGCAACAAACCAACGCTTCTGCCAAGCTGCAAAGCACGCTCACCAAATTCCTCGACGACATCGACAAGTCAGCACAGCAAACCAACCAATACCAGAATCAGATGGACAGCCTGACCAAAAAGATGGCTTCGCTCAACAACATTTATGGAAACATGCTTACGGCCATGAACGTGAAATAAAGGCAAGTTTTTTAACCTAAAAATTTATTTTACAAATGGCTGAATATAAAGAAACACCGAGGCAAAAGATGATCGCCATGATGTACCTGGTACTCACGGCGCTGCTGGCCTTGAATGTGTCAAAAGAAATGCTCGACGCCTTTGTGGTTGTAAACGAAAGCGTGGAGCTGACCAACGAGAATTTCGCCAATAAAATTGACGATACTTACCTGGCCTTCAATAAAAAATACTCGAACGACCCGGTGAAGGTAAAGCCCTATTTGGACAAAGCGCAGCAAGCCAAACAAATGTCGGGCGAAATGGTAGCGTATATCACAAATTTGAAATACGAGCTTATTGCCCGCACCGAGAAAATACCCGTTGATTCTGCAAGGATTTCAAAGCTTGGAAAATTAAAAAATAAAGACGACTACGACACGCCTACCAACTTTTTTATGGGCGATAGCGAGGATGGCAGCAAGGGATATGGTAGCGAGCTGAAAAATAAAATTGACAGCTACCGGCAAAATATGCATGAATTGCTGAGTGCCGACGAGAGAACCATGGTAAAGTTGGGCTTGAAAACCGATGGCAAATACGAGGATGCCAATGGCGAGCGCCTCAACTGGGTACAATATAATTTCTACCATACCATTCTTGCCGCCGATGTGGCCATCCTCAACAAAATCATCTCCGAGGTTTACAATGCCGAATTTGATATTGTGAACTTTCTGTTGGACGCTGTGGACGCCAAAGATTTTAAGTATGATGTTATCGATGCCAAGGTGCTGCCACAAAAAGACTACGTCTTTATTGGTGACGAATACAAAGCTGAAGTAATTGTAGCAGCCTACAGCACCACCCAAAATCCTGAAGTATTTCTGAGAATGGGTGTCGATTCGCTTCCGATAAGTCAGTTGTCTTCGGCCAGGTCCATTGAAGGAAAAGGTGGCAAAGTGAAGTTTACGATTCCTGCCAGCAGCGAAGGTGTACAAAAATATGCCGGCGTGATCCGTGTAAAAAGTGGTACCGGTACAATTCAGGACTATTTTTTCCGCAATGAATTTACCGTAGGTCGCCCGGCCACCACCATTTCGGCTACCAAGATGAATGTATTTTATATAGGTGTGGATAACCCGGTGGATATTTCTGTTCCCGGCGTTCCTATCGATCAAACCCGTGCCGAGATAAGCTACGGAACTTTGAAGCGCAATCCGCAGGACGACAGTTGGGTTGTACAGGTAGCCAAAGCGCCCACACAGGGCAAGAATCTGGTTACTATCAGCGTGTTTATGCAGGAAGGTGGCAAGACCAAGAAAATGGGTGAAACAGTGTTCCGCCTGAAAAATGTTCCTGATCCCATTGCTAAAATTGCCAACCAAACCGAAGGCAACATTAGCAAAACAGCCCTCAAATATTCATCCACCATTGTCGCCAAGATGCCCGACGATTTCGACTTCGATCTTACTTTCCGCGTCACCTCTTTTGATATGGTGTACACCCGTGGCGAAACGGTAATGCGCGAAACGGCAACCGGTGGTAATTTTACTGAAAAGATGCTGCAATACATCGACAATGCGCGTACCGGTCAGCGGGTCACGTTCGAGAAAATCATCGCACGGGGTCCCGACGGAACCGACAGGCATCTTAATCCGATCAACTTAACGATAAATTAGAAAACTTAAAATTCAAGGATATGAATAATAGCGTTTTGAAATTTTCACTCCTGATACTGTTTTTGGCTACTATGAGCCTGGCCCAGGCGCAGCCTGCCAACCAGGTGCAACTGGTGAGCAACATACGCGACAAAGCCTACGACCGTGTGCACATCGACGACCATAAGCCCATCTCCTATCCCTATCTGCGCGAGTCGGATGTGTTCTGGGAAAAACGTGTCTGGCGGGTGATCGACCTGAAAGAAAAAATCAACCAGCCGCTTTATTTTCCTGAAATCCCACAAGGACGCTGGCGCAGCCTGATGCAGATATTGTACGATGCACTGCTTGGCGGGGAAATAACGGCCTATGAATACACCCTGGCTACCGACAACTTTGAGGAGTTGATACCGATGACGGCCAGTCAAATGGAGGCAACGCTTGCCGATACCATCATCGTACCGGTGCAGGACCCTAACGATCCTAACAACTTCATCAACGAACGCGTTGCCAAAGATTTCGAGCCGAAGTCCGTAACCCGTTTCCTGATTAAGGAGGACTGGATTTTTGATAAACAGCGCTCCGAAATGCAGGTGCGCATCCTGGGCATCTGCCCCATGCGCCCCGCTCAGCTCGAAGATGGAACCTATGCCGGATACGAAAACCTCTTCTGGCTTTATTATCCCGACATCCGCCCGTTGTTGTCGCGCTTCGAGGTATTCAACCGACAGAACAGCGCCAGCCGTCTTACCTACGACGAACTGCTCCTGGCGCGCCGCTTTGGCAGCTACATCGTAAAAGAAGACAACGTTTACAACCGCGAAATCCAGGAATATGCCAAAGGTGTGGATGCGCTGCTCGAAGCCGACCGCATCAAAGAAGACATCCGCGACTTTGAAAGCGAACTATGGGTGTATTAAGCCTGATATAGGTACATCGGTAGCTTTCGCTAAATATTTATAAAAACTAATCGAAACTCCTTACCCTTTGCGGTGAGGAGTTTTTGGTTTAAATTTGCACCTAATTAATAATAGCGGCATGGCAGACGATTTTCTATCTACACCCATCGAATTCCTCAAAGGCGTCGGACCTGCACGTGCCGAGTTGCTCCGCAAAGAACTTGGCATCCACACTTTCAGGCATCTGCTCCATTATTTCCCTTTTCGATACATCGACCGCAGCCAATTCTTGTCCGTTAGCGACATCGACAGTGAGGAGGTATGGATTCAGATAAAAGGACGCATCAGCCAGCTTCGCGAAACAGGTGCCGGACGTGCCCGACGCCTCACCGGTGTGTTTACAGACAGCAGCGGAAGCATCGGGCTGGTTTGGTTTCAGGGCGTAAAGTGGGTAAAGGAAAAGATAAAACCCAATCTTGAATATGTTGCCTTTGGCAAACCGACGCTCTTTAACGGGCAATGGCAGTTGGCGCATCCCGAAATTGAAGCTGCCATCGATCTGGAAGCAGGGCCGGGAGGCGTATTGCAGCCGGTTTATAATTCCGGGGAGAAACTGCGCCAGCGTGGCCTCGACAGCCGCGGGCTGGCACGACTTACCCGCACATTGGTGTCGATGATCACCGAGCCGATGTCCGAAACATTGCCACAGACTATCGTTGAGCGCCTGCATTTGCTTTCCTGCCACGAGGCATTGATAAATATTCATCATCCTGCCGACCAGAAAATTCTCGACAGGTCTATCGCACGGCTGAAATTTGAGGAGCTGTTTTATATACAAATACTTTTATTGCGGCAGAAATTTCTGCGCACCACCTTCACCCGCGGACATGCTTTCCAGGTAGTGGGCGAGCATTTTAATAACTTTTTTCATAATTGCCTTCCTTTCGAACTCACCGATGCACAAAAACGCGTGATCCGTGAGATACGTGCCGACATGGGAACAGGCCGCCAGATGAACCGCCTGCTGCAGGGCGACGTGGGCAGCGGTAAAACGCTGGTGGCGCTGATGTGCATGCTTATCGCCATCGACAATGGTTTTCAATGCGCACTCATGGCTCCTACTGAAATATTGGCGCAGCAGCATTTTGCTACATTGCAACGTTTTCTTAAAGACTTACCGCTGGAAGTAAAACTACTCACAGGTTCTGTGAAAGCGGCTGCCCGAAAAGTGATTCATGAAAATCTCGAATCCGGTAAGCTCAATATCCTTGTCGGGACACATGCTTTGATTGAAGACAAAGTATTGTTTCACAATTTGGGGCTGGTGGTCATCGACGAGCAACATCGTTTTGGCGTGGAGCAGCGGGCACGGCTGTGGAAAAAAAATACCGTTGCTCCGCATGTGCTGGTGATGACCGCCACACCAATACCACGCACGCTGGCCATGACCGTATATGGCGACCTGGACACTTCGGTAATCGACGAGCTGCCGCCAGGACGTAGGCCCATTAAGACAGTGCATTATTTTGATAGTAAAAGGGCGCAGCTTTTCAACTTTATGCGCAGCCAGATTGCTGAAGGGCGTCAGATTTATGTGGTTTATCCATTAATACATGAATCGGAAAAACTCGATCTGAAAGATTTGATGGACGGCTACGACAGCATTACCCGTTCTTTTCCGTTGCCGGAATATGCCGTGAGTATTGTGCATGGTCAGATGAAACCTGCCGACAAAGACTATGAGATGCAGCGCTTTGTGCGGGGCGAAACACAGATAATGGTGGCTACAACCGTGATAGAAGTAGGCGTGGACGTGGCCAACGCTTCGGTGATGGTGATAGAAAATGCCGAGCGGTTTGGCCTTTCTCAGCTTCACCAGTTGCGCGGCAGGGTTGGGCGTGGCGCCGATCAGTCGTACTGCATATTGATGAGCGGCTACAAACTCTCCAAAGAAGGAAAGCTGCGATTGCAAACCATGGTGGATACAAATAATGGCTTTGAGATTGCCGAAGTGGACATGCGATTGCGCGGCCCTGGCGACATGCAAGGCACCCAACAAAGCGGTGTGCTCGATCTTAAAATTGCCGATTTAATAAAAGACGAAAAAATATTGCGCTATGCCCGCGATCTGGCCACCGAAATACTCACCGACGACCCGCAACTGCAAAAAGCCGAAAACACCCTCCTTGCCACACAGCTTTTTCAGTTGCAAAAACATCGCTACGATTGGAGCCGCATTAGTTGAGCATGGGAATAAATCCATTGCTTTCATGACATAAAATCAAAACCCAAATTCTAAATGACAAATAAATTCCAAATCTCAAATTTCAAATACGCGTAATGGTTTGGTTTATTGAAATTTGTCTATTGTAATTTATTTGGAACTTGTCTTCTTGTAATTTA
Source organism: Clostridia bacterium (assembly GCA_009928785.1). Lineage (GTDB taxonomy): Bacteria > Bacteroidota > Bacteroidia > Bacteroidales > 4484-276 > SABY01. The sequence goes on from SABY01000017.1 coordinate 46,884, forward strand.
TTTGGAACTTGTCATCTTGTAATTTATTTGGAACTTGTCTTCTTGTAATTTGGAACTTGTCTTCTTGAAATTTATTTGGAGCTTGTCTTCTTGTAATTTATTTGGAGCTTGTCTTCTTGTAATTTATTTGGAACTTGTCTTCTTGTAATTTATTTGGAACTTGTCTTCTTGTAATTTATTTGGAACTTGTCTTCTTGTAATTTATT
>SABY01000129.1 GCA_009928785.1 Clostridia bacterium
AAACCGTCGCTTAAAAAAATACATGGATAACCAACGGCGTCGCTCTAAGCGACACCGTTGGTAAACTCTTTGCGCTCAGCATCCCTCGCCCCGCGCCATGCGCCATTCGCCCTGCGCCCAGCTCTCCGCCCCCAGCGCCCCGCGCCCTCCCTTACCGGGCAATCTTCCTGTAAGCCAAAACCAACAAACTGCTTACTCCGACTACACCGATAAACCATAGCGGCAGCGTCCACCCAGCCAGGGTGCGGTAGAGAGCAGTGGCGAGGTTGCCAATTAGGAGCCACTGCACCACATAAAATGCAGTAACATTTTTGCCGGCCCACCGCAGGTATTTGATGGCCGCGGTTTTGCCAGCCAGCTTGTTAAGTGCGGCCAACGCCAGCGTCCACAGCACCAGAAAGGCGGCAGTCCAGGCAACGAACAATGCGCTGTGATGATAATAAACTTCGAGCAGAGTGGCCACGCGAAAACCATACGCAAAGGTTGCGCCTACCAACACCACCATAATCACGGCAATAACAAGTCGGGTATTGAAAGTAATGAAATGTGCAAATTTATCGTACAGCAGATAAAAAGCATAACCCGCCAGCACATACGAAAACCACGGGAAAAACGGAAAGTACGACCACGAAAAATATCCCCAAAAATAAGCCTGCAGATAACGAAGCCATTGCACTTCGCCGACATAGACCGGCAGCCAGTGATTTGCCAGTGCTACCACGGGTACCAGCAAAAGCCATAGCACCCATTGTTTTTTGAACAAAGGACGCAGCAAGGCCACTGCCATGATAGAAAGCCCGGCCAGAAACAAAATATCGACACCAAAAACATAGTGCCACGGGTCGAGCTGGTAGGTGCCCACAAAGATTTTGATAAGCAAATGCAGGTTCATGCCTATGTTGAGCGCAAAGCCCAAAACCACCAAAAGCAATCCTCGTTTGATCTGTAAGAATAGCGGCTGCTCTTTGTGGGCCAGGAAAAATCCCATTACGGCCATAAATGCAGGCGCCGCCGGTGGCCCTCCCAAAAACAGTGCGGCTTTGCCGGCAAGGCTTGTATAAAAATCAGGCACGGCAAACAGTTCCGTCAGATGCACCTGCACCATGAGCATCACCGCCACACCTTTTAATAAATCAGGGATTTCGAGCCGTTGTTTGTTCATCTTGTAACTATTTACGTCTGAAAGGCTACAAAAATAATTTTTAAAACCCCCGATTCCGCCCAAACGAAAATCTTGTACATATTAATGATAATTCTGTACAAGCCATTCGCGCAAAGCGCCCTACTTTTGCAATTCATATTTTTATTAAAACAAAAACCAACATACGATGAAAAAAAGAAATGCAACAATCTGGTTGATAATGGCCATTACCGCTGTTAGTTTTTTGATGGTACAATGCTCCAAAAGCGAAGCCTCACAAAGCACCGACAACTATAATTATGTTAGCCCTGCCGAGAAATCGCTTTTGCTCGAAGAACAAAACCCGGACAACGACATTATCATTGCCTGTATTTACGACTGCATCAACAGCATGCCTGTGGAAGAAATCTCTGACTCGGAATTAGCCGCCGTTACTTACATGCGCGAAGAAGAGCTGCTGGCGCACGATGTATATGTAGCGTTGTACGAACTTTATCCGGTGCCGGTGTTCAACAACATCAGCAAGAGCGAAACCATCCATACTGTGGCCATGCTTGCGCTGCTCGAAAAATATGCGTTGCCCGATCCGGCTGCCAACCATCAACAAGGCGTTTTTGAAGAGCCGGTGCTCCAGGCGCTTTACGATACCTTAACGGCAATGGGTTCTGCCTCGTTCCAGGATGCACTCATGGTGGGAGCTACCATCGAAGACCTCGACATCGACGACCTGATGGTTGATTTGGCTCAAAACGTGGATAACACCGATTTCACCTATGCTTTCCAGCAGCTCCTGCGTGGCTCACGCAACCATCTGCGCGCTTTCCATGCGCATCTCACTTTCCAGGGTCTCATCTACACGCCACAATACATTAGTCAGGAGCTTTACGATCAGATTACCTCATCGTCGTGGCAGGTGGGAAATGGATTTTGCGTTTGCTCTTTCCCTTCCAAAGACAACTCTGGCAAAATGAGTGAAGAATAGTTCCCGATCCCAAAGTTTGTAAATTTCATCAAAGAGGGATGTCGTACCCGACTTCCCCTTTTTGTTTTTACGAAAAACAAGCAACACAAAAACATCCCATACACGAAAATTTCTTAACATTGCAGGCAGCTACATAATTTTTAATCTGCACCCATGCTCGACCGTATCATCAATTTCTCTATCAAAAACCGACTCATCGTAGGGTTGTTTACTCTGGCAATGGTTGCCTGGGGTATTTACAATTTTACAACACTTCCCATCGACGCGGTGCCCGACATCACCAACAACCAGGTACAGGTTATCACTGTGTCGCCATCGTTGGCGCCGCAGGAGGTGGAGCAATTTATCAGCTTTCCGGTAGAGATAGCCATGGCCAACATACAGGACGTTACCGAAATACGCTCCATTTCGCGCTACGGCCTCTCGGTGGTAACCATTGTTTTTAAAGATAATGTAAACCCTTACCTGGCGCGCCAACTGGTGAGCGAACAGATTAAAATTGCCGAAGGCAACATCCCCGACGGCATGGGCGCTCCCGAAATGATGCCCGTGACCACTGGCCTGGGCGAAATCTACCAGTACGTCCTCGAACCCGAACCCGGCTACGAACAAATGTATTCGCTCATGGAAATTCGCACCATCCAGGACTGGATTGTAAAGCGTTTCCTGTCGGGAATACCGGGGATTGTCGAAATAAGCAGCTTCGGCGGACTGGTAAAACAATACGAAGTAACCATCGACCCGCGCACGCTCATAGGGATGGATGTGACAATTTATGAAATTTTTGACGCCCTCGAACAAAACAATCAAAATACCGGCGGCAGCTATATCGAGAAAGGTCCCAACGCTTTTTACATCCGCGCCGAAGGTCTGGTGAAAAACGTGGAAGACATCGGAAATATCGTGATCAAAAAACAAGGCGCTGTGCCTGTTAAGATAAAAGACGTGGCTACGGTGCAGTTTGGCGCACCACCACGTTTTGGCGCTATGACCAAAGATGGCAAAGGCGAAGTAGTTGGCGGCATCACCCTTATGCTTAAAGGTGGGAATTCTAATCAGGTGATAAAAAATGTGAAGGTTCGCATCGAAGAGCTTAAGAAAATATTGCCCGAAGGCATCACCATCAAGCCCTACCTCGACCGCTCGGAGCTGATACGTAAAACGATTAATACCGTAAGCGAAAACCTGATCCTGGGCGGACTTATCGTTGTTTTTGTACTCGTGTTGTTGCTTGGCAATCTGCGCGCCGGCCTAATTGTAGCCTCGGTAATACCGCTCTCGATGTTGTTTGCATTTTCGATGATGAATCTCTTTGGCGTTTCGGCCAACCTTATGAGCCTGGGCGCCCTCGACTTCGGGATGATCGTGGACGGCACCGTCATCATTGTAGAGGGAATTATCCATCAATTGCATCGAAACTACAAGGGAAAAATCACCCAATCGCAGCTCGACGAGAGCATTTTACAATCGGGGCACCGTGTGAGCCGCGCCGCCGTATTTGGCGTGGTCATTATCCTCATCGTGTATTTGCCCATTCTTGCTTTTACCGGCATCGAAGGAAAAATGTTTAAACCCATGGCGCAAACCGTCAGCTTTGCGCTGATAGGTGCTTTGCTGCTTTCGTTTACTTATGTGCCCATGATTTCTTCGTTGGCTTTAAGCAAAAAGGTAAGTCACAAAATTACCGTTGCCGATCGTATCATGAATTTCTTTAAACGAATGCATCGTCCCACACTGGAAGCAGCCATACGCTTTCGTTACACCGTTATCCTCGTGGTGGTGGTAATATTAGCAGTGAGCTTTTACCAGTTTTCGCGCATGGGCGGCGAATTTCTGCCTACCCTCGAAGAAGGCGACATGGCCGCACAAATGACGTTGCCGCCCGGATCGTCGCTCACCGAAAGCATAGCTTCAAGTACCAAGGCCGAAACAATCCTGCTCGAAAAGTTTCCGGAGGTGCTTGATGTGGTTTCCAAAATTGGTACTGCCGAGATTCCCACCGACCCGATGGCCGTAGAAGATGCCGACATCATGATAGTGATGAAACCCAAGAGCGAATGGGTTTCGGCCGACAACCGCGAAGACCTGATGCAAATGATGAAACAGGAACTCGAAGTGCTGGCCGGCGTTTCGTTTGAATTTACACAGCCCATCCAACTGCGTTTTAATGAGCTGATGACAGGCGTAAAATCCGATGTAGCTGTGAAAATCTATGGCGAAAATCTGGATATACTTTTTGAAAAAGGAAATCAAGCTGCGGATATCATCAACGGGATTGCCGGTGCCGGCGATGTGCGTGTAGAGCAGATTGTGGGTTTGCCCCAAATTGTGGTGAATTACGATTACGACAAACTGGCTTTGTACGATGTGCGTATCAACGACGTGAACAAGATCATCCGCTCGGCCTTTGCCGGTGAGGCCGCCGGAGTAGTTTTTGAAGGCGAACGGCGCTTTGAACTGGTGGTGCGCCTCGACGAAAGCTACCGCGCCAACCTGAACAGCCTGCAAAACCTGCGCGTCAACCGACCTGGCCAGGACCTGGTGCTGCTGAGCCAGATCGCAGATATATCTTTCAAAGAAGGACCTATGCAAATCTCGCGCGACAACACCAACCGCCGCATCGTTATCGGCATCAACGTGCGCAACCGCGACGTGGAGTCGTTTGTGGAGGAGGTGGATGAGCTTCTTTCGGCGCAGTTGACGCTGCCTGCCGGCTATTACATAACCTATGGCGGCTCATTCGAGAACCTGCGCGCCGCCCAACGCAGCTCCAGCATTGCTGTCCCGGTGGCGCTGGTGCTGATATTTGTGTTACTATATTTTGCCTTCCATTCGCTTAAACAATCGTTGATGGTTTTCACGGCCATCCCGCTGGCAGCCGTGGGCGGCATCTGGGCGCTATATCTGCGCGACATGCCTTTCAGCATTTCGGGCGGAGTAGGCTTTATCGCACTTTTTGGTGTGGCGGTGCTCGATGGCATTGTGCTGATTTCCTATTACAACCAGCTCGAAAAAGAAGGCGTTGCCGACATTATCGAACGCGTGCGCATTGGCACCGCCGACCGGCTGCGTCCGGTACTGATGACCTCTTTTGTAGCGGCGCTGGGCTTTTTGCCCATGGCCATTTCTACCGCTGCCGGCGCTGAGGTGCAACGACCACTGGCAACGGTGGTTATCGGTGGCATCATTTCTTCTACCTTCCTCACCCTGGTTGTGCTGCCGGTTTTGTATCTTATTTTTAATAAAAAAATAACACTATCGCTGAAGCGAAAAAGAAGCCTTCCACTATGGCTTTTGCTGTTGGTGATTCCCACAGCGCTGATGGCACAAAGCCCGGAGCGCCCGCAAACCCTTACGCTGCAACAGGCGCTGCTGATGGCTGAGCAAAATAATTATGAACTGAAAAATGCACGCATCAATGTGGAGATTGCCGACAAGTTGCGCAAAACCGCCTTCGATCTGCCTGCTCCTCAAGCCGTTTACGAATGGGGGCAAATCAACTCGAGCCTCAGCGACCGGCATCTCAGCATCAGCCAAACGATAGCTTTCCCAACTGTTTACACATCCCGCGGGAAACTGCAAAAAAGCAACCTGCTGGTGCAGCAAAGCGGACTGGTGGTGGCAGAGGCTGCCATTTTGAAACAAATAAAAGAGTTGTACATTCAATGGAGTGTGGCTTACGCCAAATATCAACTCGCGCAGCAGGAAGACAGTCTGTACAAGGATTTCACCAGAGCGGTTCAATTGCGCTACCAAACCGGCGAAATTCCCTTGCTCACGCAATCGGTGGCCGAAACACAGGCGCTGGCCATCGAAAGCAAAATGGTGGCAAATCTGATGGCACAAAACGAATATGAGCAAGCCCTCAAAGGTTTGCTCGGAATCAACGGAAGCTATGTGCCATCGCAAACTTTGCTCAGATTGCAGCCACCGGTTTTGCCGTCAGAGATAAACGAAAGCAGCGCCCCTTCGCTTGCCTTGCTGCAAACCAAAAGCAACCTGATGGATGCCGCGCTAAACGCAGAACGCAACAAGTATTTCCCTGCTTTCAACGTGGGCTATTTCAACCAAACCATCGACGAAACTACCGGTTTCGACGGATGGCAGGTAGGCGTGAGCGTGCCGCTATGGTTCTGGCCGCAACAGGCACAGGTGCAGGTGGCAAAGCTGCAGCAACAACAGGTGGCGGCGGAGCTCGATTTTCAGCGGACACGCCTCAACAGTGAGCTGCGCCGTCTGGCCAACCAACTATTGCTGTCGCGCACAATGGTTGACAGATACGAAGAGCAAGCGCTCACAAAAGCCGACCAGATACTCACCGACAGCCAAACCAGCCTGCGGGCCGGCGAAATAACCTATTTCGAATTTGTGCTCAGCATCTCCCATGCCTACCAGATAAAGGTTGATTATCTGGAGATGCTTGCCAAATACAATCTTACCATTATCCAACTCGAACAAATCATCAACGCCAACAACCAATAAGTTATGAATCCCACATCTTTCATAAAAATTATCAGCCGGCAGTTTTTTTTATTAATAAAAAAGATTCGTCTCGTTTTCCCCATTATTGCGATGTTGCTTCTAATCGGTTGCGGCTCCGGGCCGACTCCCGTCGAAAACGCTGCGACTGCCGGCAGCGAGGGTAAAATAATGCTCACACAGGAGCAGATGGAGCTGGCAGGGTTTGAATTTGGAACCATTGATAAGGTATTGCTTTCGGGCGATGTGAATGCCCGCGGCGTGCTGGCGCTGCCACCGGAAGCCCATGCTATGGTAAGCCCGCTAATGGGTGGTGTGATTATCTCAATAGAAGTTACGCTGGGGCAAACCGTCCAAAAAGGCCAGCCGCTGTGTTATATCACACATCCCAACCTGATCAACCTGCAGCAGGATTATCTCATCAATCAACAACAAATACGATTTCTCGAAAATGAATATCAGCGCCAGCAAAAACTTTACGACGAAAAAGTTAGCTCCGAAAAGAAATATCTGCAAACACAAACTGATTATGAAACCGCCAAAGGCCGCGCAAACGCATTGTCGATTATTCTGGGGCAGATGGGATTGGATGCTAGAACCATTACTGCTGAAAATATCTACAGTCGTGTTCCGGTGGTATCGCCCATCCGGGGCATCGTAAACGACATCATGGCCAGCATAGGCAAAAACGTAACGGAAAACGAACAGCTCTTCGAGATTTCGTGCCGCAAGAAGTTGCTGGTGGAGCTGGAGGTTTTTGAGAAAGATATTATGAAAATAAAAGAAGGGCAGCGGGTGAGTTTCACCTTGTCGAATGTAGATACCACCGAACATGAGGCAGTAATAATTTCGCGTGGCGCGGCGGTACGACAAGCCGGCCGGGTAGTGCTGGTTACGGCGAGTTTCGAAAACAGCGACGAAAACCTGCTGCCGGGCATGTTTGTAGCCTCCGAAATACACACCGGTGAGCAGCTCTTCGATGCTTTGCCCGAAAGCGCCATCATGAACAGCGGCAGCGACAACCCGTACATCTTCTTCACCACCACTCCCGATGGCAGCGATGAGGTATATTTTAATCGCGCTGCCATCGCTACCGGCTATGACGAGGAAGGATTTGTTCGTGTTAAACTGCAACAGCCACTGCCTGCTAATGCCCGTGTGGTAATAAAAGGTGGTTATTACATCAGTGCTCATCAGCAGCAAACAAGCGATTAGTTTGGTGCAACACGAAAATCTTATAAAAAATCAACAGAATATTATACACTTTTCCGGGTCATCAGGCATTTATGTTGGGTCTTTTAAATTGAATCTTTTTTAATACTAAATTATGGTTTTGAAATTTAACAAAATCGCAATAATTCCATCCCCGCGCCACCATCAGAGCCTATCCCGCTTCACATGGGAGGGAATTAGAGGTGGACTTAAAACAACAGCCATTTTTTTAAGCTGATAAAAAACAACTAAACAATCATCCTTTTTAAACATGTAATTTAATGAAAAAACTACTTTTTACTTTTCTAATTTTTGCGGCCCTACAGCCTTTGTTTTCACAAATCAATCCTGCCGGGTCTTACAACCATTCGGGCACGTATGTGTGGCTTGCCAACTCCGGCACCAAGTTTTATGTAATGGATGTTACTGCCAACCAGGCGGTAATTTATAATCTGGACCAAAGCCCCTGGAAAACCATCAATTTGGCTGTGCCCGCCGATCATTATTTGTACGACATCCGCTATCCGGCCGAGGGATTGTTTACCACCGGCAGTGAGGTGGCGCTGTGCTATATTTATTACAAATACGATGAGGTGAATCAGTATTACACCTACACCACAAAAATCGTCACCGAAACGGGCACACCGCTACTGACCATCCCCGGTGCGCAGTATGTGTATGTGTATGACCTTGGCGAGCCAGGCGTGAAGATGGTTGCTTACGTTTACGACTATTCGGTGTATCCCTATCCTGTGCAGACAAAATTGTATGATCTGCCGGGCGATTACGTTCCGGTATTGGAATATCAACAGGCCGGAGTAGCTTTTGCCCAAGCCTTTCCCAACCCGGCCACCGACTTTGCCATTGTACCCTGCGCACTGCCCGAAGGCACTGGCAGTGCTATTTTAAAACTGCACGACCAGGCAGGGCGGCTTATTATAGAGCTACCCGTAAATGCCGGCGCCAACCATGTGCAGATCAACACCGCACAGTTTCCCTCCGGAATTTATTTCTACAGCATCGTTGCCGATGGTTACAACATGCCCGCACGCAAGCTGGTGGTGAAATAAATAGATGGCATAGTTTCAAATATCAAAACACAAAATATTCCAGGCAAAAAATTCACAGACAATTTGAAATTTATTTGTCATTTGTTTTTTGTCATTTGTTTTTTGTCATTTGGGATTTTTGCATATTTAATTATAAAAAAAACATCAAAATAATTGCATCATGATAAAGATTAAAAACAATGTGGCTGTAAGCGATTCGGGGTTTATCTTCAATCCCGACACCGGCGAATCTTTTACGGTTAATCCGATAGGCGTCGAGATAATAAAACTTCTCAAAGAGGGCAAAGATGTGGATACAATCACTGCGGAGCTACAGAAAACCTATGCTACCGACACGCAGACGCTCGAAAAAGATGCAGAAGATTTTATAGGCTTATTACGAAACTTTTCGATAGCAGAAAATGAATAAAAAACCGAAGCTAACCATTGCCGTGTCGGCGCTCAACGCCATCGACAGTCCGGGGCCGGGTGTGGCGGTGATACGTGCGTTGCGTGAAGCTGAAAGCTTCGACGTGCGCATCATCGGGCTGGCTTACGAATCGTTGGAGCCGGGGCTGTACATGCACCAGTTGGTGGACAAAACCTACCAGGTGCCCTATCCTTCGTCAGGCATCGACACCATCCTCGAACGGCTCGACTACATACATGCAAAGGAAAAACTCGATGTGATCATCCCCAACTTCGACGCCGAGTTGTATCCCTACATTCGCCTGGAAGCGCAACTCCGGGAGCGCGGCATCCACATGTGCCTGCCCACCATGGCGCAATTTGAAGAACGCCACAAAACCAACCTGCCGGAGTTTGGTGAAAAATATGGCCTGCTGGTGCCCAAGAGTAAAGTACTCAACGACATCAGCGAGATTTACAAGCTCAGCAGCGATTTCGACTTTCCACTGCTGGTCAAAGGGCAATACTACGACGCCTATGTAGCCTATAACCAGGATCAGGTAAAAACGTTCTTCAACCGAATCACCGCCAAATGGGGATTGCCGATAATCATTCAGGAGTTTGTGCACGGCATCGAATACAACGTCACCGGGCTGGGCGACGGCACCGGCCGCACCATCTCGGCTGTTCCCATGCGCAAACAATACATCACCGACAAGGGCAAAGCCTGGGGCGGCATCTCCATCTCCGACAAACGCATGCTTGAGCTTACCGATAAATTCATAAGCGGCACCAAGTGGAAAGGCGGTTTTGAGTTGGAGCTGATGAAAAATAAAGACAATCAGTTTTACGTGCTCGAGATCAACCCGCGCATCCCTGCCTGGATTTACCTGGCTGTGGGCGTGGGACACAATATCCCCGAAGCGCTGGTGAAGCTGGCTCTGGGTGAAAAAGTGGAACCGATGGGCGACTACGCCGTAGGAAAAATGTTTATCCGCTATGCCTGGGATATGATTGTTGACATGGAGGAATTTCAAACCATCTCCACCTCCGGAGAGCTTTAGTTTTTAATTATTAATAAAAAAATAGAAACATAAAATAACAATGGAAAAACAACGATACGAACGCCCGCTGATAAAAAGAGTGGAAAACGACATGCCCAACAAGTTTGGGATGAAACCGGAGAATTTTCCCAAGACGAGCATCGATGGGGTAAAGGTGCACGAGTTGATCGAAAAATATGGCTCACCGCTTTTTGTGCTATCCGAAAAAACCATACGCAGCACCTACCGCCGCGCGCTGAAAGCCTTCAAAAACCGCTACCCGCGCGTTCAGTTTGCCTGGTCGTACAAGACCAATTATCTGGATGCGGTGTGTAAAGTCTATCATCAGGAAGGCTCGTGGGCCGAAGTGGTTTCGGGATTTGAATACGACAAAGCTTTGCGCAATGGCGTGCCGGGCAGCCGCATCATCTTCAACGGCCCGGACAAGACCACGGACGACCTGAAGAAAGCAATCCAAAACGATTCGCTCATCCACATCGATCACCTCGATGAGCTTTACACCATCGTAAATCTTACTGAGGAGCTTGATAAAAAACCGCGCGTAGCCATCCGTGTCAACATGGACACCGGCATTTATCCCATGTGGGATCGCTTTGGTTTCAATTACGAAAATGGCCAGGCATGGGATGCCCTCAACAAAATTATGGCTTCGGGTGTGATGGAACTGGTGGGGCTGCATTGCCACATCGGCACGTTTATGCTTAGCACCAAGGCATATGGCATCGCCGCCACCAAGCTGAGCGATTTGGCTCTGGGCATTCAAAAGAAATACAATCATCAGATAAAATACATCGACCTGGGCGGCGGCTTCCCGTCGCGCAATACGCTGAAAGGCTCGTACCTGCCCGGACAGGACATCAACCCCAACATCGACGACTTTGCCGAAGAGATTTCCTCGGCACTG
>SABY01000018.1 GCA_009928785.1 Clostridia bacterium
TGCCAATGGTGCCGGAAAAACCACCGCCATAAAAATCCTGTGTGGATTGTGGCGACCCACTTCCGGCGAAGCCAAGGTGGCCGGATACGATATTTATACCCAAAGCAATCTTATCAAAAAAAATATCGGCTACATGAGCCAGAAATTTTCGCTTTACGAAGATTTGACGCCGGTAGAGAACATTCGGTTTTATGGCGGTGTATATGGACTTTCGCGGGCTGAGATTCGTAGTCGTACCCGCGAGGCTTTGCAGGAGCTGGGGCTGGAAGATGTTAAAGACAAGCCCGTAAAATCGTTGCCTCCCGGCTGGAAACAAAAGCTGGCCTTTAGCATTGCCATGCTGCACCGTCCGGCCATCATTTTCCTGGATGAGCCTACCGGCGGTGTGGACCCGATAACGCGGCGGCAGTTTTGGAATATGATTTACCAGGCGGCGGATCAGGGCGTAACCATCTTTATTACCACCCACTACATGGACGAAGCCGAATATTGCCACCGCATCTCTATTATGGTTGACGGACGCATAGAAGCGCTCGACACACCGCAAAATCTCAAAACGAAATACCATGCTGCCGACATGAACGAAGTGTTTCTGAAGCTGGCGCGGAAAGAGCCTGTGCAAGGGGATGCCAGGTCATAAAATGTACTTGGATAAAAGAATAGTGTTAAATTTTTTAAGGCACTGGTATAAAATTTTGTGGCCATCTGATCACTAACCCCGGCCTTTAGGCCGGGGATAATAATAGGCAAAAACATTTCAGTGGGCTTTAGCCCAAATAAATAGAAATGTTATGATGGGTTCATGGAAAGAAATTGATATAAAAATATTGCGGACTAAAGCCCGCAGTTTTATGACTGGGCTATCTGACCCCGCCCTGAAGGGCGGGGTTATTGACATGTTGCAGATGAGCTACGCACAATAAGTAATATCAGAGTTTTTTTTAATCGGGAAAAGTCGCGGATACCTTTCTAAAACAACGAAAACTTGACGTAGCGCTTCGGGTTTTGGCGGATGTCTTCGAGTAGTTTGTTGAGCGAGCTGGTGCTGTTTTCGAGTTCGATATAAAGGCTGTCGTTGGTAAGTAGTTGCCCCACGGTGCCTTCGCCACTACTGAGGCGTTGGGTTATGGCGTCGATACGGGCTATGGCGGTGCGGGCGTCGCGCAGGGTCTGTGGTATTTCGCTTTGCGCCAACGAATCACTCAGCGCAGCAAAGTTGGCCATGATGGCGGTTACATTTTCATTGTTATCTTTCAGGTTTTCGCTAATGGATTCTACGTTGACCAGGATATTATTGATGCGGTATTTCTGGTTTATGAATATAGTGTCAAGGTTGCCCGAAGCGCTTTCGACGTTGCGCAGTGTGTTGCGGATGTTGGTGATGGAAGCCGTGAGGTTATCGCGCATATCTTCATTAAATATCGACTGCACTACCGTCATCACCGAGTCGATGGAGTTGATAAGCGAAATGGCCTTTTTCTTGAGTGGCTGCACCTGGTCGCTCACCTGATCCATCAGGCTTTGCTCTATTTCGGAGATCAGCGTATCGCCACTTTGCGACATCCGGGGCGAATTGCCCAATTTTAATTCGATGGCTTTGGAACCCAGCAGGTCGGTGCCATAGATGCGCGCTATCGAGTTGGCGGGGATGTCCACTTCGTTTTGAATCATTAGCTCGGCTACAATGGTTGCATTTTCGGGGTTGAGCCAAAGCCCGCTTACCTTACCGATGCTTAATCCGTTGACCAATACTTTGTTGTCGCGCTGCAATCCGTCCACACGATCGTAAACAGCATAAAGGTAGCGCTGGTCGCTAAAAACGTTAAAACCCTTCAGCAGGTTGACGCCCCAGATCAGCAGCCCCACGGCAACGACGAAAATGAATCCTACTTTTAATTCTTTTGAGATTTTCAAGGTGGCTAATTTTTAATGGTTCGCAAAACTAACGAAATTATGTCACTGCTTTAAACGAAGAGTATTCAAAAATGTTCGGTTTCGCTGCATTTGATGATTTTTAATTGTTGCAAATGTTTCTTTTTCAATATTCCTTTTTGTAAATAATTATCGATAAGCTGCTGCGCCTGTTCAACTGTTGAAGTTTCGCCAAAGGTACAGAGGTAGCCGCCGTTGGTTTTAAAAAACCATAGATTTTCTAATTCATCCCAATGCTTATCCTCTGGTAGCTCAGGTGTTGGGTTTACAGCAAACTGAATGCGATAAATGTATTTGGTGATTTTCTCTTTTGGTAATGTGATCGTATCAGCAGGCACGGCTGTTTCCGGCGTTGGCAGGAGCGTCTGCTCGTATTCCGTCAGTGCCAGCGCTATGGCGTTGGCAATGTTTTGCTGGTTGGTGGTATCGGTGAGAAATTTCTCTTCCGCCGGGTTGCTCACAAACCCGGTTTCGATGAGCACGCCGGGCATGGTGGTGAGATACAGCACCACAAAACCCGCTTGTTTTACGCCGCGGTCGTACATGCTTGCGGTATTGCGCAGTTGCTGTTGTACCAGGTTTGCCAGCATTATACTTCGTTCCATATTGTTGTTTTGCAAAAGGTGCAGCATGATGTAATCTTCGTCGTTGTCGGGATTGAAGCCATCGTAGTTTTGGGCGTAATTTTTCTCGGCGAGCAGCGGGGCATTTTCCTTTTTTGCCACCTCAAAATTTTCCTGCGTTTTGTGTAAACCCATTACATAGCTTTCGCTGCCAAAGGCGGTGGGAGAGAGGCCGGAGTTGCAATGTATGGAGATAAAAAGGTCGGCGTCGCTGCTGTTGGCCAGGGCAGCCCGCTGGTGAAGCGGCACAAACACATCCGCAGTTCGGGTATAGATCACATCCACACCAGGCAAAACTTTTTTGATGGCAGCGCCCGCCCGCAAAGCGATGGAGAGGGTCAGCTCTTTCTCATCCACCAGGAGGCCGGGCGCTCCCAGGTCGTGGCCACCATGGCCAGCGTCGATCACGATGCGCGCCAATTTGCTCACACTTTGACCCAAAGCCGGCAGGTATGCAGCCATCATCATCCAGATAAGAAAAAGTAGTTTGAGGCGTTTCATGTTCCTTTGTTTGCTGTAGCGTTGCAAAGATAATTCTCTGTTTCGATCGCGCTGTTGCGACAAGCAAATAATGAGTTTAGTATAAAAACTCAAAAACTTCTGATTTTTAGTACTTCTCCCTTTAGGGTCAGGGGTAAAAAGTACTAAAAATCAGAAGTTGTGACAAGTCCCCTTAAGGGGATTTAGGGGTCTTATAGCTTTTTAGACTGGTCTCAATAATGATTGGGCAATGACCCGTCGAAAATGGTTTATTTTGCATGCTGAATTGCCAACGAAATACTTTCGGCTTTAGCCAGATTAAAAAATCTTGAAATATCGCCAGTTGAAATACTTTTTGTGTAAAAATGTAGCCGACAAACCTATGTTGCGCCGCCTGTCAGCAAAGCTGATGCTGGTGTGGATGATGGGCTTGCTGTCGGTTGCAGCATTTGCACAAGTGCCTGCCAGCCCCGACAGCGTGTATGTATTCCGCGACAGCGTAACAGGAAAAAACGATACCGTGTATGTATTCCGCGAAAGCGAAACCACGAATGCCGATTCAATATCTCAGGCTGATAGTCTTGTTCAATTAGAAAATCAAGCGCCACCCAAAAAAGGCATGGGCCTCGAAACCAGTGTCAAGTACAAATCAGCCGAAACCATCCGCTACGACATCCGCAACCAAAAAGTTTTCCTGACGCAGGACGCCGAGATTGTTTACGGCGAAATATCTATTAAGGCCGATTACATCGAAATCGACTTTGCCCGGAATCTGGTTTTTGCCAAAGGACTTCCTGATTCTACCGGGAAGCTGCTGGGCACGCCAGTTTTCAGCGAATCCGGGCAGACTTTTGAGGCGGAGGAGATGAACTATAATTTTGATACCAAAAAAGGAATCATTCGCGAAGTGCGCACGCAGGATGGCGAAGGCTACCTCTTTGGCAGCAAAATAAAGAAGATGCCCGACGACCGCATCAACATTGCCAAAGGGCATTACACTACCTGTAATTTGCCCAACCCGCACTACGAGTTTCGGTTTACAAAAGCGCAGTTGATTCCCGACAATAAGATTGTGTCGGGGCCGGCCTACATGGTGATAGAAGACGTGCCGCTGCCGCTGGTGTTGCCTTTCGGATTGTTTCCCAATAAGTCGGGGCAGCGGTCGGGGATTATCATTCCGGCCATCGGCGAATCGGCCAACCGCGGCTTCTTTCTGGAGCGCGGCGGATATTATTGGGGCATCAGCGATTATATGGACCTCACCGTTACCGGCGATATTTTTACCAACGGCAGTTGGGCGGTGCGACCCACTTTCCGCTATGCCAACAGGTACCATTACTCCGGCAACTTCGATTTTAGTTATGGTGTTAATATTCAGGGCGACCGCGACTCGCCTGATGCGGAGTACAACAAAGACTTCCGCATTTTGTGGGGCCACACCCAGGATGCCAAAGCACGCCCCAACAGTCGGTTTTCGGCCAACGTAAATATCGTTTCTTCCTCCTTCAACAATTACAACCTCACCAGCTCCGAAAACTATCTGTCCAATACTTTCCAGTCGAGCATTGCTTATCAAACCAATTTTAATAACAATGTTTTTTTAACTGTCAACGCTTCGCACCAGCAGAATACGATCACCCGTGCAGTGAACATGACCCTGCCCAGTCTTAATCTCAATACAAAACAATTTTATCCTTTTCGCCCCAAAGTGCTCAAAGGAAAACCTGCCTGGTACGAGAACATCTCGCTTAAATACACCCTCAACGCTGAGAATCGCATCCAGACTTACGATACATTGCTTTTTAAACCGGGATGGGAGGACGATTTCAAATATGGCGCACGCCACACCATCCCCATCAGCAGCTCCATCAGGTTGCTTCGGTATTTTACGATGACTAATTCGTTGAGTTTCTCAGAGCGCTGGTATCCTTATGCCAAAGATTACCGTTGGAATCCCGAAACGACGATTCAAAATGGTGACACGGTGAATGGATTTGTGGAAATCGACACCACATACGGTTTTCATGCGGCGCGGGAGTTTTCGTTCACCTCATCCATAAGCACACGCCTCTATGGAATGTATCAATTAAAAAAAGGACCCGTTAAAGCCATCCGGCATGTAGTAACGCCTACCGCATCTTTTAATTTACGTCCCGATTTTGGCAGCGAATTCTGGGGATATTATCAGGAGGTGCAGAATACCCCTGACGGAAAATATGGGCGCTATTCGATTTATGATGGAATGCTCTACGGCGGGCCGCCCGACGGACGGTCAGGGATGTTGAGCTTCGGGTTTAACAACAACCTGGAGATGAAGGTACGCTCCCGAAGTGACACCGTTACCGGAACCAAAAAAATAGCAATCATCGACAACCTGAGCTTCAACACGTCGTACGACATTGCCCGCGATTCGATGCAGTGGTCGCCACTGACCATTCGTGGCAACACCATTCTTTTCAAAAAACTTAACGTGAGCTATTCCAGTAGCTGGAGCCCTTATGCTGCGGATAGTAGTGGCCGCAGCATCAACAGATTTCAATATGAAGTGGATAAGAAACTCTTCCGCATGACAAGCACTGTCTGGAACTTCGGATTGTCCTTTAGGTTTGGCTCCAGCGACTTCAAAAAAGGTACGGTTGACACCAAGCCGCCCGACGTGCCGCTCACCGAAGATACCGAGCTGCTGCAAAACTATTCCGAAAGCGAAATCCGCGACATTTTAGATAATCCCGACGAGTACATCAATTGGAACAACGCCTGGAATATCTCCGTCAATTACAATCTTAGCTTTAGCAATAATCCTATATACATCAACTACAACCGGGAGGACAAACGTACCAGAATACAAACGATAGGCCTCTCGGGCGATGTGAGCATTACACCCAAGTGGAAAGTGAATTTTCGTACCGGCTTTGACTTCGACACCAAAGAATTCAGTTTCACGCAAATCGACTTTTACCGCGACCTGCACTGCTGGGAAATGCGCTTTAGCTGGATACCAGCCGGGTTTCGCAAGAGCTGGACATTTGGCATCAACGTAAAAGCATCCATCCTGCGCGACCTGAAATACGACCGCAAGAAAGATTTCCGCGACGCGTACAGGTAATTCTTTCTCTACAATTTCTTACCCCGGTTGCCCTTCCCACGCCGCTTATTTATATTTTTGGCAATTGTTACGATTTAGCTGTTGCTAATTTATTTTTAAACCATCATAATCATTTAATAATTTAGAAATATGAAAAAAGTAATTCACACTTCCCAGGCTCCCAACGCTGTAGGTCCTTACAGCCAGGCCATCGAACACAACGGTCATCTTTTCATTTCCGGCCAGATTCCCATCGACCCGGCTACTGGCAAAATAGTAGAAGGTGGCATAAAAGAGCAAACCGAACAGGTGATGAAAAATATTGGCGCCATCCTCAAAGAGGCCGGTTACAGTTACGATCACGTAGTGAAATCGACGTGCCTGCTCAGCGACATGGACAACTTTGGCGCCATGAACGAAGTGTATGCCCGCTATTACACCACCAACCCGCCGGCGCGCGCTGCTTACGGCGTGGTGAAGCTGCCCCTGGGCGTGATGGTGGAGATAGAAACCATTGCAATGAAATAGAGATTTAAAAAATGTAGCCACGCCATTGCCAATGATGTGGCTGCATGTTTTTTTGTTGGCTTAAGCCAAAAAGGGAAATTTTAAATAACAGAAAAACAATATCCAAGTAAATCTCAATTTCAAAATCATTGATGTCCGGTTAAACCAATAGTTCATGGCTGCCAATGATAAGTTTGATTTATCATCAACAATAAAAACATCATTCATGAAACGTTTTCTGAAAATAATATTACCGGCGCTAATTCTGCTGCAAACTGCTGTGGCACGCGCCGACGAAGGCATGTGGATACCGTTGCTGCTGCAATCGCTCAACGAAAAAGAGATGCAGCAAATGGGAATGCGCATCTCGGCCGACGACATTTACAGCATCAACAATTCGTCGCTCAAAGATGCCATCCTGCTCTTTGGTGGTGGCTGCACCGCCGAGATTATCTCCGATCAGGGACTTATACTCACCAACCACCACTGCGGCTATGGCCAGATACAACACCACAGCTCCATCGAGCACGATTATCTTACCAATGGCTTTTGGGCGATGAATCGCGAAGAGGAACTGCCCAATCCCGGCCTTACTGTTACACGCCTGGTACGCATGGAAGACGTAACGCAGCAAATGCTCAACGACCTGCCCGCTGATCTTACCGAAAAACAACGCGCCACAGAGATTGCAAAACGCGCCAAAGAAATCACCGATCAGGCCCAAAAGGATACTTACTACAAAGCCGCTGTGGAGCCGTTTTACTATGGTAATGAATATTATCTGCTGGTGTATGAAATTTTTAAAGACGTCCGCCTGGTGGGAGCGCCGCCGTCGAATATTGGCAAGTTTGGCGGCGACACCGACAACTGGATGTGGCCGCGCCATACCGGCGACTTTTCACTTTTTAGAATTTATACCAACCAAAACAACGAACCCGCCGAATACGCCAAAACCAACGTCCCCTATCAGCCGCTGTATTCGATTCCCATTTCGGTAAAAGGTTATAAAGAAGACGATTTCACTTTCATCTTTGGCTTTCCGGGAACTACGCAGGAATACCTGCCCTCCGATGCCATCGAAACGCTGACGCAGGTCGAAAATCCCGCACGCATCAGTCTGCGCCGCCAGAAGCTCGATATTTATGAAGCCTTTATGGTGCAGGATCCGGCCATACGTATTCAATATTCGTTGAAGCATGCCCGCCTATCGAATGGCTGGAAAAAGTGGATCGGCGAGAGCCGTGGCATACAAAAGCTCGATGGAATAGAACAAAAGCAGAATTTTGAAGAAGGCTTTACGCAATGGGTCAACGGCTCACCAGCGCTTTCGCAGAAATATGGCGGACTGTTGCCCGCCTTTGATGCAGCCTATGCTGAACTCGACGACGCCCGCAAACAAATGATCTACCTCATCGAAGCCGGTCTGGGCATTGAGATAGTGCGTGCTGCCCGCATGGCCAACGAACTGGTGCAGGTTTCGACCAAAAAAGAAACCTCAGACAGTACTTTGCACAAAGCACTGACGCGGTTGCAGGAGAACGGCACGGCGTTTTATAGCGACTTTTATCAGCCCATCGATCGGCGCGCTTTTGTTTCTTTACTTCAGTCGTACCGCGAAGAATTTCCTGCCAACCAGTTGCCGCCAGTCTTTGCAACTATTCGCGATAAATATGCCGGGAGCATTCAGAAATTCGCCGATGCAGTTTTTGATAAATCCATGTTTGCTTCAGAGGAATCTTTTGACAACTTTTTTGACAATTATAAGCAAAAGCGTTACCGCAAAATAGAAAGCGATCCGGCTTACCAAATGGCTACCGGACTAATGGATTATTACCGAACCAATATTTTACCAGTGGTAAACCGGCAGGAGATAGCCGTGGATAGTATGATGCGCATCTATATGCAAGCGCAGCGCGAGTATCAGCCCGACAAGCGTTTTTATCCCGACGCCAACTCCACACTGCGCGTGGCCTATGGTAAGGTAAAACCTTACTACCCGCGCGATGGCGTGTTTTACGAATATCAAACAACCCTCGAAGGCATCATGGAAAAAGAGGACCCTGCCATTTACGATTATGTGGTGGAAGACAAACTAAAGCGACTGTATCACGACAAAGACTATGGCCGCTATGGCATGGAGGAAGAAATGCCTGTGTGTTTTATCGCCACCAACCATACTACCGGCGGCAACTCGGGCAGCGGGGCGCTCAATGCCGACGGGCAGATGATTGGCCTCAACTTCGACCGCTGCTGGGAAGGCACCATGAGCGACCTGATGTACGACCCCGACCAGTGCCGTAATATCATGCTCGACATGCGTTATTTCCTTTTTATTGTCGATAAATTCGCCGGTGCCACCCATCTGGTGGACGAGATGGAGATAATAGAATAAATTCTAAAATTGATCGAAAAGAATCGTTTTCCGTAGCCCAGGCCTTCAGGTTCGTAGCCCAGGCCTTCAGGCCTGGGATCTTTAAAATTTAATTAAAAAAAATATGCAAACACGAATCACTGATCTTTTTGGCATCCGCTACCCGATAGTGCAGGCGGGGATGATTTGGTGCTCGGGCTGGAAACTGGCTTCGGCGGTAAGCAATGCCGGCGGGCTGGGACTGCTTGGCGCCGGCTCCATGCGTCCTGCTGTTTTTGAAGAGCATGTACACAAGATGCAACGGGCTACCGACAAACCTTGGGGTGTTAATCTGCCATTGCTCTACCCGCAGATGGACGAAATCATCGACATTGTCATGCGTGAAAAGGTGAAGATTGTTTTTACTTCGGCAGGCAATCCCAAAACCTACACCGGAAAGTTTAAAGAGGCAGGGATCACGGTGGCTCATGTGATTGCAAATTCCAAATTTGCCGCTAAAGCGGAACAGGCCGGCGTGGATGCCCTGGTAGCCGAAGGCTTTGAAGCCGGTGGCCACAACGGCATCGAAGAAACCACCACCATGACGCTTATCCCGCTCATCCGACGCCTTACGCAGCTTCCGCTGATAGCGGCTGGCGGCATCGGCACGGGCAGCCAGATGCTGGCGGCCATGGCGCTGGGTGCCGATGGGGTGCAGGTGGGAAGCCGCTTTGCGGCAAGCGCGGAGTCGTCGGCCCATGAAATTTTTAAACAAAAAATTATAGAAACAACCGACGGCGCCACCAAGCTTTCGCTAAAAAGTGTGGTGCCGGTGCGCCTTATCCGCAACAAGTTTCAGCAAGCTACCGAAGCGTTCGAAGCCCGTGGTGCCACACCCGATGAATTGCGCCAACTGCTTGGCCGCGGCCGTGCCCGCCTAGGCATGTTCGAAGGCGATGCCGACGAAGGCGAGTTGGAAATAGGGCAGGTATCGGCACTCATCGACAGCATACTGCCCGCTGCTGAAATCCTCCGGGAAATGCTCGAAGAGTACGAGCAGATAAAGAGTAAGTTTTGCAACCTGGGAGATATGTCCACGTAATGGCTCCATTGATATAATGAAAGATGTCTGGTTCTGGCTTCACGCTATCCAATTCCTGTAAACTTTTGCAAATGATGCTTTTGTGATGCTGGAAAAATAAAGTGTACTTTTGCCGACCGAATATGTGTAAATGGATTTTGAGAACAAGTTGATTTCCCACCATGATTGTCGCGCTGTGCGCACCGGAAGAAATTTACCCACCGTCCGGAGTAACAATAATAAACAAATAAGCATTTGATGACATTTGAAGAGTTGGGCATTGCGCCCGAAATTGAAAAAGCAATCCGGGCGATGGGCTTTGAGGAGCCTATGCCCATACAGGAAAAGATTATCCCGATACTACTCGACCGCAACACCGACATCATCGGTTTGGCACAAACTGGTACGGGGAAAACAGCAGCCTTTGGCATTCCCATCGTGCAACAAACCGACGTGCGCGTCAACAAACCGCAGGTGGTAATACTTAGCCCCACGCGTGAGCTGTGTGTGCAGATTACAAAAGACCTGACAAATTATGCCGTGAATACACCCGGGCTGAAGATTCTTGCGGTATATGGCGGCGCTGGCATAGTGCCGCAGATGAGCGCGCTGAAACAAGGTGTGCATGTAATTGTAGCCACCCCAGGACGACTCATCGACCTGATAAACCGAAAAGTCGCCAACTTATCGGCGGTATATCGTGTGGTGCTCGACGAAGCCGACGAGATGCTCAATATGGGCTTTGCCGACGACCTCAACACCATTCTGGATCAGGTGCCCCAGGATAGAAATACACTTTTGTTTTCGGCTACCATGCCCACAGAGATTCGCAAGATTGCCTCGCGCTACATGCGCAATCCTGAGGAGGTGCTGATTGGCAAACGCAACGCCAGCGCCGAAAATGTGAAACACCTGGTTTATACCGTGCATGCCCGCGACAAATATCTGGCGCTAAAACGTATCGCTGACTTCTATCCGAAGATTTATGGTATCGTGTTTTGCCGCACCCGCGCCGAAACGCAGGAAATCGCCGACAAGCTGATACAGGACGGCTACAGCGCTGACTCGCTGCACGGCGACCTGTCGCAGCCCATGCGTGATACGGTGATGCAGAAATTCAGGCTGCGCAACATACAGTTGCTCGTGGCTACCGACGTGGCAGCCCGCGGTCTTGATGTAAACGACCTCACACATGTGATACATTACAGCCTGCCCGACGACTATGAGATATATACCCACCGCAGCGGTCGTACCGGCCGTGTAGGGAAAGACGGCATCTCGATAGCCATTACCCACCTTCGTGAGAAATTTGCCGTGAAAAGAATTGAAGATAACCTGCATATCCGTTTTGATAGGATGAAAATACCCACAGGCAAAGAGATTTGCGAAAAGCAACTTTTTAACCTGGTGGACAAGATGGAAAACGTGCAGATGGAAAACAATGCCATCGATGATTTCCTTCCGGTGATTTATAAAAAACTCGACTGGCTGAGCAAGGAGGAGGTGATCAAACGGTTTGTGTCGGTAGAGTTCAATAGGTTTTTGAACTACTATCAGGATGCTGATGAGCTAACCGAACCTGTGGAGCAGCGCGAGCGTGGCCGCGACAAAGAGCGCCAGCCGCGCGACAAGGATCGTCAGTCGCATGGTAAAGATCGCCAGTCACGCGACAGCGATGGTACTGCCGAAAAAGGATACACACGTATTTTTATAAGTATTGGTAAAATGGACGGGCTGGTGCCTGCCGGACTCATCGAACATATCAATCGCAACATGCCCAATGCGAAAGTTCCCGTAGGTCGCATCGACCTGATGCAGAAGTTTTCGTTTTTTGAGGTTAAAAGCTCTTATGCCCAACAGGTGATAGAACAGCTCAAAAATACCCGCTACCGTGGCAGCCGCATCGACGTGAGCATAGCGCAGGGCAAAGAAGCCTCGAATGACGGAGGTGGCGGAAATAAGAAGAGTTACGCGCCACGTTTCGACCGGCGTGCCGACAAACCAAAGAAGCGCAGGTATTAATAAAATTTCTCGTCAGTATGTATGGGGAATTCCGAATTTAAAAAGACCTAATTTACCCTCCCTTACGTATGGCTGAGAACCCAGTCAAGAGCCAGTTTCCCGCGCCCTGCGCCTTGCGCCCTGTTTTTATCCTATCGATATCGCTGTTTTCACGGCTTGTTCCAGGATGTCGATGGCCGTGTTGGCGGCGCGTTGCGCGATTGCTTTGGTGATGACTGCCAATGCGTTGAGTTCGGCTTCCAGCAATAGCTTTTCGTCGTTGAGCCTTGATTTAAATTTCTCCTCCGTTAGTTCGCCGGTGATACGCAGCTCGGCGATGAGCAACAGGCGCTCTTTGCGGCGTTGCATAAACTGTTCTGTAGCAGCTTTCACTTCATCCCAACTGTCGGCCACGGTGCCTTTTATACCGGCCAGCATGTCGTTGATTACTTTGTTGATGTCGAGTTTCATAATGTTTCAGTTTTAAAATGTTATTTGGGTGGGTTGGTGGCTAATTCTTTTCCTTTTTCGGCTACCTGCATGGCATAAAAAAGATCGCTGAAAGTCTTGCGGTTGAGCTTAATCAGCCCATCACTCAATGTATTGTCGGTGCGGTGCTCCTCTTTGTATTTCTGCCACAGTTCCAGTGTTATCTCTGCAATGCGTGTGGAGTTTTGGTTGAGCGGTTTTATCTTGTTTTGATTTAGCAGCGAGTTGAGCATCACCTCTATATCCACATATTCCGGGGCGAATACTTCAAAGGCGCGCCCGTTGTCTTCGGCGCTGGTGGTTTCGAGCATCATCAGATAAAACCGATCCACCTGCCGGGCCGTTTCTTCAATATCAGCCGCGAGCGCCGAATCGTATTCAGGAACAAAGGTTACGCGGCAGCCATACATAGCAAGGGTTGCCACAAGTAGCAGCGCCAGTAACTGACGGCTGCTGCGGGTTTTGGTGATGAGATTTTTCATAATGTTTTGTGTTTGTTTTTATGTGTTGAGATCATTATTTCCGATGATTATTTCCGAACAAAGTTATTATTTTATAAATCCAAACAGCTTTATTTGTTCATTTGTAGCCGCAAAAAAACGACGGATGCACAAATTCGCTGATTATATTTTATCGGTAATATTTTACTTTTTCTTTGCGCTATTGTTATTGCTCTTTCATCCGATACAGGTTGGAGCACACCGCTTATTGGGCGAGCCTGCAAGGCAGCGGGTGGTAACAGCGCTCAACTTTTTGTTGCTACACTCGATACGTTTATCGGGCAGCCGGCTAATCTTTCGTGGTTTTAACAAAATCCCACGCAACGGTCCTGTCATCATCGTTTCCAATCATCAAAGTATGTTCGACATCCCGGTAATCGTTTACCGATTTCGCAGATTCAACCCAAAGTTTATTTCCAAAAGAGAACTCGGTAAAAGGCTGCCCAGCATCTCTTACAACCTGCGCTATGGTAAGTCGGCGTTGATCGATCGCAGCGACCGCGGACAGGCCGTTAAGGAAATCATCAGGGTAGGAAGGCTTATCGAAACCACGGGCGAAGCAGTTTGTATTTTTCCGGAAGGTACACGGAGTAAAACGGGTAAAATGAAATCGTTTTTGCCTGCCGGCATCAGCGCGCTGCTGCGTACCTCCCCTTCAGCGGTCATTGTACCTTTTGTAATTGATGGCCACAATCGGCTGATGAAGCATGGTGCCTTCCCATTACATACTTTTCAGCGAATAACTTATACCGTTCTCGACCCCATCGAGCCATCAGATTTTCCGGATATGGAGATTGTGAAAATTGTGGAGGATAGGATTCGGGAGGTGCTGGAGAAATAGCCTGTCTGAAGACCAGAATTAATAAAACCGGCGTCCTGGTATAGTAGGTTTTGACTGGATTATCACTCTTTCCTGATTTGCTTTAAATCAAAAATATCCGTTCGGCGGTCTTCGAGGTTGCGCACAGTGCCAAAGCGATGCAGTTCGCGAAGCAAATGGATGTCAACATCGGCTACCAAAATCATTTCGGTGTTGGGGGTTGCCTGGGCTTTGATGCCGTTGGGCGGAAATGCGAAATCGCATGGAGTGAACACCATCGATTGTGCATAGCGCGTGTCCATATTATGTACTTTGGGCAGGTTGCCAACGCTACCGGCAATTGCCACATAGCATTCGTTTTCGATGGCACGGGCACGGGCGCAGTTGCGCACGCGTGAATAACCATCCTGCGTATCGGTGAGGAACGGCACGAACAAGAGTTCCATCCCCTGGAGTGCCAGCAGCCGGCTCAGTTCCGGAAATTCCACGTCGTAACAAATCAGGATGCCTATTTTTCCGCAATCGGTATCAAAAACTTTAAGTTGCTCACCTTTTTCCCATCCCCATACACGGCGCTCGATGGGGGTGATGTGCAGTTTCTCGTAGCGTTCGGTGGTGCCGTCGCGGCGGCAGAGGTAGCCCACATTGTAAGGCCGCTCATCGTGCATCTCCGGCATGCTGCCGGTAATGATGTTGATGTTGTAGGCGATGGCCAACTCACTAAAGCGCCGCAGGATATGCGCCGAGTGCGTGGCCAGTTCGCGCAAGGCTTCGGGTTGCGACAGGTGATTATTCTCGGCCATCAGCGGTGCGCTGAAAAGTTCCGGAAACAATGCAAAATCGCTGCGGTAGGCCGACACGGCATCTACAAAATATTCGACCTGCGACAAGAGTTCGTCCAAATTTTTGTAGTGTCGCATTTGCCATTGCACCAGCCCCAGCCGCACTACCTTTTTATTTACGGTAGCTACTTTTCGTTTTTTGGTGTAATAAATATTGTCCCACTCCAGCAGTACCGCATATTCGTTGGATTCCTGATCACCTTCCAGATAATTCTTCAGCACCTTGGCCACATGAAAGTCGTTGGAAAGCTGGAAGTTGAGCACCGGATCGTAAATTTCCGTTTGCTTCACTTTGTTGATGTATTCTTTGGGCGTAAGCGTATCGGCATATTTGTGATATTCGGGAATGCGTCCGCCAAAAGCTACGCCGCGCAGGTTGAGGCGCTCAGCCAGGTCTTTGCGGTAATCGTAAAGCCGCCGTCCCAGACGCAACCCTCTGAACTCCGGTTTTATAAAAATATCGATGCCGTACAATACGTCGCCTTCATCACTATGTGTGTCGAAGGTATAGTCGCCGGTAATTTCCTGGTAGGTGTGGTGCTCGTCGAAACTTTCGTAATCCACGATGATGGATAAAGCTCCGCCGGCAATTTGCTGATTAACCTTTATCACCACCTGGCCCTCGGGAAATCGCTCGATGAGACGCTGCAGGTACTCGCGTCCCCAGAAAGCCTGGGGCATGTGGGTGTATGAGGCCAGTGTGGCTTCTTTGAGTTCCTGAAAGTCGTCGAGTGTGAGAAACGTCAATTCGATGTTTTCGATGGTGTCCATGGAGTGATTTTTTTAAACTAAAAGAGAACGAAACAGAAAAATTTGCGATCCGCAGCTTTCACCAGTTGCCGGCGAAATATTATTGGGATTTTAATGGCTGAACCGGGGTAATGGTGAGGCCGACATTGAAATAATGATCCGGTAGCACGGGATTTTGCAGCACGTGTGTTTTATATCTCAAAGGTGAATAAACAGCCGAGAGTGTGTTGCCGGCATGATAAAGGTTTTGGTGAAGATGCTCAGGAAGTCCGTCGAGGATGCCGGCAAAAACATCAAAGCGCGGTGTTTCGGGATTGTGTGCATAATCGTGCCACACAACAATGGTGCGGTCGTGCACCAGATGGGCAAAGACTTTTTGCGTATCATTTTTCACCATCTCATGATGATGATCGCCATCAATAAATATCAAATCATATTTCTGATTAAGACCTGCAAAATCGAAATCAGAAGTATTGCCACGCAGGTGTGTGACGTTGGGCAGGTGCTTAGAGAAAAACCCGATTAAGTTTATATAATCTTTATTCATTCCGGCGTGCCGCATCTGATCATCAGAAAGATTGAGGGTGGTGCAGTGTGTGGCATGAAGTGCCACGTTGGCCACACTTTCGCCACGCCAGGTACCTATTTCAAAATATTTACATTCCTTAATATTAGCAGCCAGGTTTATCAAAAGGAAATGATCGGTAGGCAAAGACCCGCCGTCAAGGAAAGCAAAAACCGGAACATGGCCTGCCGTTGCGCCGGTGATATCGGCAAGGTGCACCACCGGTAAGCCGCTGGCCAGTTGGTAGCGTTTATCGACATAGCGCCGCCAGTTGTCGTCGGTATCGATGACGTGGTTGAGCAATGAGGGCTGGCGTACCAGCAACCGGATGGCCTTGAATAGTTTCGCGGCTTTTGACATAATGATTTCAACTTAATTTCTGTCCGCAAAAGTATCTGATTTTTTTAGCAAAGGCTTGTGTTATCGCTTCTGCGTAAAGGCAAGTAGCAGGATGCCGCCAATGAGCAGCACTATGCTTACCGTGATGGGTAGCCAACTGATGGTGCTGATAACGATTTCGTTGCCGAAAATATTCAGGCTTTGCGATTTGTTCATCGCCTGAATGCCAAAGACAAGCGTGCCGATGATGCCAAGAATTACAACGACGATTCCTAATGTTTTCATAATGTTTGTTGTTTTGATTTTCTCACCAAAAATACCCTATTTTCTTTAAACAAAAAAATAGCAAAGTTGATAATGCAGATGGCTATTTATTTTTAGAAATCGTAATAATAATCGTATGAGATAATATGTGGCTTTGAAGCTTCAAACGATTGGAACTCACCGCGTGGACGGGAATTGGTTTTGGCCATAAAAGCATTTCCATCAGCGGGATTGGGAAACCAGGTGAACTTTATTTCAAGAGTTTGGAATACCAGGTTTTCGTTTTTAATAAGAATACCCGTTCCGATGCCTGAATAAAGTTGGTTGTTGTAAATGGGCCGATCGGCAGGCCCCACCAGACTTGCCTCCCAGAAAAGCACCATTGCAAACTGAAATCCATAAATCTTCCAGGGCGTGTAAGTAACCATACCTGTGTTGATACTGAGTTGCTGGTTGCCGTCAAATTTATACAAATCCAACCCGCTCATCTGGTTGATGTTTTGAACGTACATCTTTTCGTTAGGGTAGCGGTTGAGCCCAATAGAATAATACGAGCGGAACTGAAAACGCGTCTTGTATTTTTCGGTGAAATTGAAAAGGTTGCTGAAATAGTGCGTGCTGAAATTGAAAAGCCCTTGTTTCAACTGGTGTTCGTCAACAAATGTCCCGGCCTCGGCCAGCATGTAGAGATAGCCAAAATTTTTAAGATAGTTGCCAGCCGAAACAGAGATGCCGCCATACGGACGGTTAAAAAACTCGGCCAGTTCGTAACCGGCCGTAAGCGTAAGGTTAAATCCGTAGGGAATATCTTCGGTGATGCCAAAGCCATAGATGTATTTACTTTGGTAATAATTGTTGCGAACAAACGAAATGGAACCCAGGAAATCGGCGCGGTGCTGATAGCGGATGTTGGTATCCACACGGGTAATCGGCCGGTCGTAATAATGCAAATGTTCGTACCGGGTAGCCAGAACCAGATATTCGGAGTTTTCGTCGGGATTAGGCTGCGTTGCATAAGAGTACCCGGCTACGCCCTCTAACTCCACATAATGGATTTGATAAAGTTTGCTTGTATCGATACTGGCTGCCGGCGGATAATTATATACACTGTCGAGCTTGTAGTATTTATTTTCGGCTTTGGCCAGCCCTCCCCAGCTCGATTGTATGGGCAGGTAATTCCGGGTGGCTTGCAGCTTCTGGAGCTGCGTGTTGTCGTTGCGCTCTAAAGTGGCTTCTGCCGCTATAAATGATCCGCCAATATTGGGAACTTCATAATCGAACTTACTATAGCGAATGTAGGGCGAGGTGACTGGCATCAGCGTAACCGTGTTACTAAAATAATGTCCCCAGCCCAGGAAGTTCACTGTGTATAATTCTACATCATATTTGTCGATTCCTGCCGATTGAAATTTTGCACCGAATGGATAAATATCTTTTACGATTACCACCACATCCACCGAGTCGGTTCCGGCCACGCTATCCGTCACCCTGATGCGCGCATCATTGAGCGAACGTAAATCGCGCAGCAGTCGCTCACTGTTGGTCATCCGGAAAGGTTCTATCCGGTCGCCTTCTTTAAAAAGCAGATTCTGACGGATCACGTAGTCTTTGGTTGGCGGATAGGTGTTGTTGAGCCATCTGAAAAACTTCGATTCCGTATCGAAAGCAGTATCGTTCACCGTGGGGCCAACAGCATCCAGCACTTTGTAACGAATGTGGCGGATTATCTTGCCTTGGTAAGGCTCAAACCGCTTTTCGGGTTTCTCAATGGCGGTGCTATCGCTGTCAGGTTTTTTTTTGCGATTTGTAAAAGTTGCCGAATACAATTCCCGCATAAGGCGGCTGTCTTCGGTTTTCTTTTTTAGCTTTTGGCGAAGCTGATAAGTTTTTAGTTCGTCATTTTGCCGAATTACCGAATCCTCAAAAATCAGTGTGGTATCGTTTGGAAAAAAATAGGTGCTGTCGTAAATTTTTATTTGGGTTCCTTTTTCAAAAAAAATCGTATCGGTTACTTCTACTTTTACATCATGCTGCTGGGCATGTAGCGTGGAAAATATGAATAAAAACAACATCAGCAGGAGCAGCGGGGCAGTAGGTTTTAAGTGGGCTGAAAAGATCATGTTGTTTTTTGAAAATAACTTTGCGTAAAAATAGAAAAATCTGCTGCATCGACATCGGGACAAAGATAAAAGATGTTTTGCGTTATCTTCGCCCCCTGTTTTTATTACAACCAATGCCGAATGAAAAAGTTAATGCTGCTGTTTTTTCTAAAATTACTTTGCCTGACAGCTTTCGCTGATACGCTCACGCTGATGCACTATAACCTGCTCAACTACGGCAACTTTACTGATTATTGTACTTTTTACAACAATCCGCCCGAAGCCAAAACTGCCCATCTCAAAACCATTATCGATTATTATCCGCCCGATATACTTACCGTTAACGAAATGAGCACCAATGTTTTTTATCAAAATAAAATTTTGACGGAAGCACTTAATGTTTCGGGACGCACTGGCTATGCGCGCGCCGAAGCCACCAATCTGGCCGGCAGCGACATCATCAACATGCTTTATTACCGAGCCGACAAGCTGGGGCTGGAGCGGCAGGAAGTCATCGCCACCACCCCACGCGATATCAATGTCTATCGGCTTTTTCATCGTCCGGTGGCACCCGCCGGCGATACCCTATTTCTTTGGGTCATCACGGCGCACCTCAAGGCTGGCAGCTCCGGCGCCGACAAGCAGCAGCGTGGCCAGATGGCACAGGCGGTGGTAGATTTTATTACTGAAAATAATATCACCGAACCTTGTTTGCTCACCGGCGACCTGAATTTGCAAAACGCTATGGAGCCGGCCTGGCAACTGCTGGCAGCATCCGCTAATGCTTCTGCACCGTTCACCGATCCTACAGGCCTGGAAGGCTATTGGCACAGCAATGCGGATTTTGCTTCGGTGCATACCCAGTCCACCCACATCACCAGCAACGGATGTGCGGCGGGTGGCGGTATCGACGATCGTTTCGATTTTGTTTTGGTAAATTCTGCAATGCTTCAGCCCGATGCTTCGGTGGCCTATATCAACGATAGCTACACAATTGGCGGCCAGGACGGGCAGCGATTCAACGGTTCAGTACTCGATCCGCCCAACTACTCTGCGCCACAAGCCGTGCTCCAGGCCATTTATCAACTCTCCGACCACCTTCCGATAATGGTAAAACTGATAATTGAAAACCCCGAAGCGCCTTTGCCGGAATCCTGGAGTTTCACCCTCACTTCGCGCGTTCATCAGGTGTTGGTACCGCTGGCGTGTCAGCCTTCGTTGCTCGGCCAGCCTTTGTCAGTTGGTAGTTTCATTGGTGCTTTCTTTTTGGATGATGGCAACGAACGTTGCGCCGGCTACAAACTGTGGAACGGAGCCGGAAATGTATTGTTGAAGCTCTATGGTGATAATCCTGCTACACCTATCAAAGAAGGCTTTTCGGCAGGCGAGCCGCTACTGTTCAAAGTACTCAACATGCCGCTGATGGATGAATATTATGCTTCCGCAGATTTTAACGAGGCATATCCTGTTGCCGGTGGTGTGTTTGTGGTGGGTGGCTCTTCGGCGCTCACCCGTCTGCAGGCCGACTATCTGCAAAGTTTTCCGCTGACAGTGGAAGCGGGTTGGTCGGCGATTTCTTCTTTTCTACAACCTATTTATCCCGCAGCATCTTCTCTTTTTGGCAGCAGCCTGCAATACATTATTTATTACGCTCACAGCACCTCCGTCTATTGCCCGCAGGCCGGGCTTATCGAAGCGCCGATTTGGGAAGCAGGGGCACCTTATCTTATAAAAAGCAGTGCCGGTTTCACGATCGATTTCGATGGTTTGCCGCTTAGTGATAAAACTATAATTCTGAATGATGGCTGGAATTTGGTGCCGGTGCCTGTTGCGCGCTATGTGGGGGTGGAAGAGCTTTTGGATGAGCTTGGTAATAATTTGGTAGCGATAAAAGAAGTAGCCGGCAACAAAGTGTTCTGGCCAGAGCGGGCGGTTTCGTCACTCGATTTGCTCACCCCCGGAAAGGCATATTTTATTAAAGTAAATCAAGCGGATGTTTTGATTTTTCAGGAGTGATTTTTATGTTTTTTTGTAACCTGCCGGTCACTAACCCCGGCCTAAAGGCCGGGGATAAACAAAAAAAATTTCAGTGGGCTTTAGCCCAAATCAATTATCGGGAAATAATGATTTGTTAACCAAAATAGATTTTTAAAATGAAGCTTAAAATGAAGAAATCAACACTGCTCCTCTTCACTCTTTTACTTGCTGTTGCTAATACTTTGCTTGCGCAAAAAGTACAGACCGACACCCTCTTCACCGACGGCACTTTTGCCGGCATCAATATGCGGTGCATCGGGCCGGCGTTTATGTCGGGGCGCATTGCCGACATCGCCATCCATCCCGCCAACAACAATATCTGGTATGTGGCAGTAGGTTCCGGCGGCGTATGGAAAACCACCAACGCCGGCACCACCTGGACGCCCATTTTCGATAAGCAGGATTCCTACTCCATTGGTTGCGTCACCATCGATGCAGGCAATCCCAATATCATCTGGGTGGGAACCGGCGAAAACGTTGGTGGCCGGCACGTAGGTTTTGGCGATGGAATTTATAAAAGTGAAGATGGTGGCAAAAGCTGGCAAAACAAAGGGCTGAAACTTTCGGAGCATATTTCAAAAATTATCGTTCATCCCAAAAATTCCAACATCGTTTATGTGGCAGCACAGGGTCCGCTGTGGTCGGCAGGCGGCGAGCGCGGTTTCTATCGCACCACCGATGGCGGCACTACCTGGAACAAAACCCTGGGCGATGATGCCTATACCGGTGTCACCGATATCGCCCTCGACCCACGCAACCCCGACCGCATTTATGCCGCCACCTGGCAGCGTCATCGCACGGTGGCTTCGTTTATGGGTGGCGGCGACAAGTCGGGCATCCATCGCTCTGAAGATTGTGGCCTCACCTGGACAAAACTTACAAGCGGCTTGCCTTCTACTGCCGTGGGTAAAATCGGCTTGGCGGTGTCGCCACAAAAACCTGACGTAATTTATGCAGCCATCGAGATGCAGCGCCGCAGCGGCGGCCTCTATCGCTCGGAGGACCGCGGCCAGTCGTGGCTTAAAATGTCGGACGCTGTAGCCATAGGCACCGGGCCGCATTATTATCAGGAACTCTACGCCAGCCCGCATGTTTTCGACAAAATCTACCTTATGGATGTCCGCATCCGCGT
Organism: Clostridia bacterium; assembly: GCA_009928785.1. GTDB lineage: Bacteria > Bacteroidota > Bacteroidia > Bacteroidales > 4484-276 > SABY01. Next base: position 21,897 of record SABY01000018.1, read on the forward strand.
ATCCGAGAATGGCGGCGCCACCTTCCGGCGCATGAAAGAAGAATCTAAACATTCCGACAACCATGCGCTGGCTTTCAGAGCCGACGACCCGGATTACCTGTTGGTGGGCACCGATGGCGGCCTTTACGAAAGTTATGATCACGACCTCACCTGGCGTTATTTTGGAAATCTGCCTGTGACGCAGTTTTACAAAATTGCGCTTGACGATACCAAGCCGTTTTATAATATTTATGGCGGCACACAGGACAACAACACGCAGGGCGGCCCCTCGCGGACGGATAACAAACACGGCATTCGCAACGCCGACTGGTTTGTGGTGCTATATGCCGATGGCCATCAGCCTGCCACCGAGCCTGGCAATCCCGACATTGTGTATGCCAACTGGCAGGAGGGGAATCTTAACCGCATCGACCGCTCCACCGGTGAAGTAGTGTATATCCGGCCGCAGCCCGCCGAAGACGATCCCGTGGAGCGTTTCAATTGGGATGCCCCCATTCTGGTAAGCCCCCATTCGCCTACGCGACTTTATTTTGCTTCGCAGCGCGTGTGGCGCTCCGACGACCGCGGCGATAGTTGGCAGCCCATTTCGGCTGATCTCACCCAAGACACCGACCGCATGCAGTTGCCGCTGATGGAGCGCCGGCATGGGTTTGATGCCAACTGGGATTTTGTGGCCATGTCGGTTTACAGCACCATTACTTCGTTGGCCGAGTCGCCGGTGGAGGAGGGGCTGCTATACGCCGGCACCGACGACGGACTGGTTCAGGTGAGCGAGGATGGCGGCACAAACTGGCGGCGCATCGTCATCGACAAACTGCCTGGTGTGCCAAAATCTGCTTTTGTAAATGATATCAAAGCCGACCTTTTTGATGCATCAACGGTTTATGTGGCGCTCGACAATCACAAAGCCGGCGACTTCAAACCCTATCTTTACAAAAGTACCGACCGCGGCAAAAGCTGGGTTTCCATTGTGGGTAACCTTCCAGAGCGGACACTGGTATGGCGCCTGGTGCAGGATTACCAGAAAAAAGATTTGCTCTTTGCAGCTACCGAGTTTGGAATTTATTTTACGTTGGACGGCGGTACAAAATGGATAAAGTTCTCTGGAGGAATGCCAACGATTGCTTTCCGCGATCTGGCCATACAACGCCGCGAAAACGATCTGGTTGCCGCTTCTTTTGGCCGTGGCATTTATATCCTCGACGACTACAGTTTCCTGCGCAGTGTAACAGAAGATCAGCTTAAAGCTCCGGCATCACTTTTTGCGCCACGCAAAACCTGGCTATACGTAGAGCGTCCGGTAGTTAGTTTTGATGAGCGCGGCTCGCAGGGCGCCGACACTTATCAGGCGCCCAATCCGCCATTTGGCGCAGTGTTTACCTATTTTCTTCCTGAAACGTTGCAATCGGCGGTGGAGGAACGAAGCAAGAATGAGAAGGAAATGAGCGGGCAGGATATTTCTTTCCCTGCCTGGGATACGCTCGATGCAGAACGGCGCGAGTCAAAGCCGGAGCTGATAATGGAAATTAGTGATGTCGATGGGCAACTGGTGAGCCAGATAAAGTGTGAGGCAGGCAGTGGTTTTCATCAGGTGGCCTGGGATCTGGTGCAGCCGTTTCCCGAAGCCGCGGATATTGACAAAAACCTTGAAAACTGGCTACCTGGCGGAATGTACGTTACGCCAGGCACTTATACAGCGGTTCTCACGCTTCAGCAAAACGGTGAGAAAAAAACTCTGACGGAACCGGTAAACTTTGAAGTAGAGAAGCTATACAAGGGTGCGTTGCCTGGCGTGGAAGCCGCTACTGCTGCTGGTTTTGCGCTTGAGCTTAATGAGGCCATTCGGGCACTTACGGCGCTACGCCCTGCCTTGGACGAAGCGGTGAAAAAAACCGAAGCCATGCAACATATATTAAAAAATCTAAAATCATATCCGGAAACTTTGTTTACCGATTTGAATCAGCTTCGGCAGGAACTTTATGCCCTCGACAAACAAATTAATGGACACGCTATACGCCGCGAAATGGATGTGAAAGATCAGCCCACGCTGCTCGACCGACTCAACGATGCCCGCATGGCAACCGGCAATACCTACGGACCCACGGCCACGCAGCGCAAGAGCCTCGAAATAGCCAACAGTCAATACCAACAAGTGAAAGCACAACTGGAAGACATCCGGCAAAACCGCGTCCCGCAGCTCGAAGCGCAGCTTACGGCAGCAGGCGCTCCCTGGATGCGTGGCCAGCCACTGCCAGAGTGGAAGTAGGGTTGCAGCAGAATAACCACTTCAAGATTCAAGATTTGGAATTCGGAGTTCTTTTTTCAACTTTCTTACTATAACAACTCTTGTTCCAGCAGCTTGTTAATGACTTTAGAATATCTTTATAATCTATTCTCATTAGCAAAACCATGAGTCAGCCTCCACGCCATAAAAAATTGCACAAGTCAAAGACTCCTCTGACAAAACCAGTATGGATGGAGCGCTATGGGTATGTCTTGCTGTTGGTCTTGCTTGTGTTGACGGCGCTTTTGCGGTTGCGGCTTTTGGGTGTTCCACTGGAGCGCGACGAAGGCGAATATGCACTCTTTGGCCAGTTGATGCTTCGCGGCATTCCGCCCTACCAAGCGGTTTACAGCATGAAATTTCCCGGTACCCATTTCTTTTATGCGCTTATCATGTTGCTCTTTGGCCAAACCGCTACCGGAATTCATCTCGGCTTGCTGCTGATAAACGCTGCTACCATCACTTTTCTCTATCTTTTGATGCGACGGCTTACCTCGGCATCTGCTGCATTGCTCGCCGCCGGAGTTTTTGCGCTTTTATCGGTAAGCCCTACGGTGCTGGGTTTTGCCGGCCATGCTACACATTTTGTTTTGCTCATGGCGATGGCGGGATTGTGGTTGTTGCAGATTTCTTTGCAAAATAAAAAAGCGCTGTGGATGCTTGCCGCCGGAGTTCTATTGGGAGCCGCTCTGCTGATGAAACAGTCGGGGGTTTTCTTTAGCTTTTTCGGAGCTGCCAGCATCGTCCTTTGGACAATTATTAATGACAAAGGAAACCTGCGTCGCTTTGCGCGAAATATGATGATGTATTTTGCCGGTGGCATTATCCCGATAATCATCATCACCTTGCTGCTCCTGTATTGGGATGTCTGGGAGCGGTTTTGGTTCTGGGCCATCGAATATTCGTTTAGCTACACCGAGCAGGTTCCCGCCGGGCGCGCCTGGAGGCATCTTATCGACAATTCACTTTATGTAATGGAGGGATGGGTGGCGGTGTGGATTGTGGCTGCTGTCGGCGTAGTGGTTTTGTTTATCGTTAAGAGATTCAGGCAACAACGCTTCAGCCAATATTATCTGCTGTTGTTTCTGATCTTTTCGCTGCTAAGTCTCGTCCCTGGATTTTATTTTCGGCCACACTACTATGTGATGTTGCTGCCAGCCATTGCAATGTTTGCTGCCATAGCTTTGGATTATCTTGCTTCGGCAGCCGCTTCGGCGAGCCGCCGCAAGTGGCTGCCGGCCCTATCCGGTGTGCTGCTTTTGGTATTAATAATCATGGGCATCCGGCATCATCGCAATTATTTCTTTAAAGACACGCCTGCCGAAATCTCACGCAACATTTATGGATTAAACCCTTTTCCTGAATCGGAGGCGATTGGTGATTTTATAAAAAAAAATAGCAACCCCGGCGACACACTGGCGGTTATTGGCTCGGAGCCACAGCTTTATTTCTATAGTGGACTGATGCCGGCCACCGGCTATATTTATACCTATTCGCTCATGGAGTTGCATTCCTATAACAAGCAGATGCAGCAGGAAATGATTGTAGAAGTAGAAGCTGCACATCCACAGATTCTCGTCCACGTCAACATCGACAAAACCTGGCTACGCAAACCCGACTCGCCGCTGGATATTTTTTATTGGATGGGGCAATATGCTGCTGCCAATTACCAGTTGATAGGGACAGTAGAAATTTACAATAACAATACTGTTTACAAATTTTCACCCAAAGCCCTTACCGATACCCGCAAATCCCCCTTCCGGGTTATGATTTTCAAAAGGAAATAAAGTAAGAACTCTGTTTCACCACAGGGGCACGGAGGCACAGAGAAAAACAAAAGCCTTTTCACCACAAAGGCACGAAGTCACAGAGATTATTTTTTTCTTCTTCTTTCTTTGTGTCATTGTGTCTTGGTGGTTTTTCTTAGTTTTCTGTATTTTCACCACAGAGGCACGGAGGCACGGAGAAAATCAGGGAAAAAGTAGGTTTTTTTAATTTCTTTCTTTGTGTCGTTGTGTCTTGGTGGTTTTTCTTAGTTTTTCGCCACACAGTTGGTAAGTAAATCAATCCTCTGCTTTGCCGGGCAGCATGGGTACGAATACGAAGTCGCCAAAGGTTTGCTCCTCGAAATCGTCGGCGCTGTGGCGGATGATGCGGGTCATTTTTTGCATGCCCTGTTCGCCCACGGGCGCCACCAATATTCCACCCACTTTGAGCTGTTGTTTCAGCATATCGGGAATGAGAGGGATGGCTGCTGTGATAAGGATACGATCGTAGGGAGCAAAGGCAGGCAGTCCTTCGTAGCCATCTTTATAAAATATCCGTGCAGGGTAGCGCATCCGGTCGAAAAATTGTTTGGTTTTTTTGTACAGATGTGCTTGTCGTTCGAGGGTATAAACTTTTGCGCCAAGCGCCAGTAAAACCGAAGCCTGATATCCTGAACCCGTTCCCACCTCCAGAACTTTAATATTTTTACCCACCTCCAGCAGTGCTGTTTGAAACGCAACCGTGTAGGGCTGCGAGATGGTTTGCCCGGAGCCAATAGGAAATGCTTTGTCCTGGTAGGCGTATTCGAGAAACGACGAGTCCATAAAAAGATGGCGTGGCACCGTATTGATGGCTTCCAGCACGCGCGCGTCGCTGATGCCTTTGCTTTGCAGTTGTGCCACCAATTTTTTGCGAAGTCCTTTGTGGCGATAAGTATCGAGTTGATCCATGTATAAAATTAGAATCCGAAAAGAGCGCAAAGCTACTATTTTGTGTGGGAGGCCGCCAATAATATGTTGTTGGATAGAATAAGGATTGCGCGATGTGTCCTTTGTACTTGCGCGTTTATTTGGAGCCTGCCATGGGTCGTTTTCTTTCACACACTCAGTAGTGCCTGTCCATAAAGTTTCCCCCGCCCCTCGCTGGGATTGCCGAAGGCAATCCCAGCGAGGGGCGGGGGATTGACAACCCTTCATTTCAATCCCAGGCATAAATGCCTGGGCTATGGATTTCCACAATAAACCTAACTTTAAAGACAGACACTAAGGGCTATGGATTTCCACAATAAACCTAACTTTAAAGACAAACACTAAGGGCTATGGATTTCCACAATAAACCTAACTTTAAAGACAGACACTAAGTAATGATTCGTTATGGGTCTGGTGTGCCAAAAACCTTACTTTTGCAACCACAAAATAAAAAGTATTATGCTGAAAATTGGAGTTCTTGGCGCTGGCCATCTGGGTAAAATCCACATCAAATGTATTCGCGAAATTGGTGATTATGAGCTGGTGGGGTTTTACGACCCTAACCCTGAAACCGCTGCCCATGTGGCAAAGGAGTTTGGGTTGAAAAATTTTGATACACTCCAAAGCATTATCGAAGCGGTGGATGTGGTGGACATTGTTACGCCTACTGTATCGCATTTTGATTGTGCAGCAGCCGCGTTACGCAAATCGCGTCATGTGTTTATCGAAAAACCCATCGTGACCACTCCGGCGGAAGCCCGTGAGCTGATAAAGATTGCCGGCGAGGCGGGCGTAAAAGTGCAGGTGGGTCATGTGGAACGTTTCAATCCCGCTTTTCTGGCCGCGCGCAAATTCATCAACAACCCCATGTTTATCGAAACGCACCGCCTGGCGCAGTTCAACCCGCGCGGCACCGACGTGCCCGTGATCCTCGACCTGATGATCCACGACATCGACATCATCCTGAGCGTGGTGCGCAGCAACGTAAAAAAAATCAGCGCCAGCGGCGTACCCATTGTCAGCGATACGCCCGACATTGCCAACGCCCGCATCGAGTTCGACAATGGCTGCGTTGCCAACCTCACTGCCAGCCGCATTTCGATGAAAAATATGCGCAAGTCCCGCTTTTTCCAGCGCGACGCCTACATATCCGTCGATTTCCTTACCAAAGAGCTGGAGATAGTTCAGATGAAAGATATCGACCACGATCCCGCCGACCCCTTTGCCATGGTGCTCAACCTGGGCGAGGGCAAAGGCATGAAGGAAATCATGATAGATAAACCCGAAGTGAAGCCCAACAACGCCATCATTGCCGAGCTGGAAAGTTTTGCCGACGCCATCATCAATAATGCTACCCCGCCCGTTACCATCAACGATGGCTATCAGGCGCTGGAGGTGGCTTACCAGATTCTTGATAAAATTAACTATTAACCGCTTGCACCCGCAGGCGACAATATAAACCAGGCACTACCGTTTCAGAAATTTTATAAAAATACCCTTGTGTGGATGAAAATAATGGGAAATAACTTGTGGACGGCTGCTGTGCTTATCGGTGTGATGACGATGATGATGGCGGCGTGTTCGGAAGACAATCTCCAACCCGGTGTTCCGGCCTTTGTTTCGTTTGATGAATTCACCTTTTCGGCTGCAGCCAATGAAGGAACTCCGTTACAAAATATCAAAGACGTGTGGGTGTTTGCAAACGGTGCAACCGTTGGTGTTTTTGAGATGCCGGTAACGGTGCCCATTTTGGAAATGGGAAAAAGTGAGTTGCAAATCGCACCGGGAATCGAGCTTAATGGCATTGCCACCACACGCGTCAACAATCCTTTTTGGGAGCCTGTAATTATTAGTGATTTCAATTTTATACCCGATTCCATCATTGGGGTAAGTTTGCATACCACCTATCGCGCAAGCACCATTTTCGACTGGATGGAGGATTTTGAAGAAGTTCCACTTTCGCTCGACACCGCCGACCTGGGCGGAAATACAGCCATCACCCGTACCAATCAGGGAGCCATTAGCGGAAGCTATGCAGGCATTATCCAGATGGACGGGCAACACAAAATTTTTGAGGCTGCTACTTTTGAGGCCTACACCCTCCCGTTAGACGGAAGGCCGGTGCTGCTTGAGATGCATTACAAAAATACCACACCTTTTTCGGTAGGTATCATTGCGCAAAGCACTACCCAGGTTATCAAGCAGGAAATCATTGTGCTTTACCCGCAGGAAGCGTGGAACAAGATTTATATCAATTTTACCGACAAGGTGCGTGAAAGCACCAATGCCCGTACTTTTAAAGTTTTAATCCGTAGCTATATCGATGCTGACGACGAGCAGCATACCATTCTTCTCGACAACATGAAACTTATGCACCGGTAAACTGATGCAGACATTGAATAAAAGAAAACAGCAGGCAAAATATGTTTTTGCCGATTGGCTCTCGGCGGCATTGGCCTGGATGCTCTTCTTTGCTTATCGCAAAGCCTCCGTGGTGCCCGACCTGATGCAAAACCTTGATGAGATCTTTGGTGATCCCAACTTTTACTATGGTATGGTGGTGGTGCCGCTGTTTTGGCTCATCCTTTATATAATTGCCGGCAGCTACCGGCGTATCTACCGCAAGTCGCGTGTGCGCGAGATCACCGTCACCTTCTCGACGGTGTTTATTGGCGTGGTCATAATATTCTTCACGCTGTTGCTCGACGATGCCGTAACCTCCCATCGCAGCTATTACCAGTCGTTTATCATGCTTTACGCTTTACAATTTTTGATAACGGCTACTTTCAGGCTTTACATCACCACGCGTACCGTTAAGAAAATTCATCGTAAGATTCTTGGTTTTAACACCATCATCGTCGGAAGTAATGCCAATGCCGTGAATTTATACAAACAGCTCGATGCGCAGTTTCCTTCGTCGGGAAACCGGTTTCTTGGCTTTGTTAATGCACGTGTTTACGACCATTATCAGCTCGCCGATCATTTGCAGCACCTCGGTTCGTACAAAGACCTGCCCCGGTTGGTGCGCGAGCTGCAGATAGAGGAGGTGGTGATAGCCATCGAACGCGCTGAAACGCAACTGGTAGAGAAAATACTGACACAGATAGAAGATACCGATGCCATTATCAAAATTATCCCGGCCATGCAGGATTATCTGCTGGGCAGCGTAAAAACAACTTCTATTTTTGCCGAGCCGCTGGTTCAGATTTCGCCACACATGATGCCTCCCTGGCAGGAATCCATCAAGCGCCTGATCGATTTCAGTGCATCGCTTATCGCAATTTTATTGCTGTCGCCGGTTTATCTTTTTGTTTACCTGGTGGTAAGGCTTACTTCGCCGGGGCCGGTGCTTTATTTTCAGGAGCGCATCGGGTTGCACGGTAAGCCTTTTATGATTCCGAAATTCAGGTCGATGTATGTTGGTGCTGAAAAAGATAAACCACAGCTTTCGTCGAAAGATGATAGCCGGATTACCCCTTTCGGGAAAATTATGCGTAAAGTACGTCTGGATGAGCTGCCGCAGTTTTTTACGGTTCTCACCGGAAAGATGTCGCTGGTAGGATATCGCCCCGAGCGCCAGTTTTTTATCGATCAAATCGTAACACGCGCCCCGCATTACCGGCTGCTTTTCAAGATAAAACCCGGCATCACTTCCTGGGGGCAGGTTAAGTTTGGCTATGCCAGCAATGTGGATGAGATGGTGCAGCGCTTGAAATACGACATTTTGTATGTCGAAAATATGTCGCTGGCCATGGATTTTAAAATCATGTTTTATACTGTTTTAATCATTGTGCAGGGACGCGGCAAATAGCTGTTTGTTCTTTTCTTTCGTTTCGAGGTCCTGCGGACACTCGAAAGTCTGAAATAAAGCAAAGCCCGGCGCATCTCCAGCCCCATTGCCGGCCACTCATGGCCGGAGCTTGAAGCGATCACACACCCTTTCTTGAAAATGAATTATCTTCGCCCTCTTTAAATTAATAATAACAAAAAGTATTTCAACAATGAAAAAACTATTCTTTTTGATGATTGTCCTCACCGCAGTGGTAATCACCAGTTGCAATCAGGCCAACTCGGCACAAAGTGCTCCGCAGGACGAAACCATTATCGACAAGCCACAGCTTACCCTCACCAGTAACCGGATGACTCCCGAAGTACTCTGGTCGCTTGGCCGACTGAGCGATCCGCAGGTTTCGCCCGATGGAAAAACTATCGTTTACGGCGTATCTTATTACAGCATCGAGCAAAACAAAGGCAACCGCGATCTTTACGCCATCGACGCCGATGGCAGCAACCAGCGCCGCATCACCAAATCAGCCAAAAGCGAATACAATGCACTGTGGCGCCCCGACGGCAAAAAGATTGGCTTTCTTACCACCGAAAGCGGCTCGATGCAAATGTGGGAAATGAACCCCGACGGCACCAACCGCACACAAATCAGCGACATCGCCGGCGGCATTACCGGTTTTAAATATTCGCCCGATCAATCCATGATTGTTTACACCAAAGAAATTCCGGTGGAGAATAAGTTTAAAGATATTTACGAAGGACTGCCCAAAGCTACCGGCCGCCTGGTTGACGATCTGATGTACCGCCACTGGGATACCTGGGCGGATACTTACAGCCATATTTTCGTAGCCAATTACGACGGTGCTAAAATGAGCAACGAAAAAGATATTTTACCCGGCGAACCCTGGGATGCACCCATGAAACCCTGGGGCGGTATGGAGCAGGTCAACTTTTCGCCTGATGGCAAATCGATTGTTTATACCAGCAAAAAGCAGCAGGGAAAAGAATACTCACTTTCGACCAACAGCGAAAATTACATTTATAATATCGAAACCGGCGAAACAAAAAATTTCACCCAGGGTATGATGGGCTTCGACATTGCGCCACAATATTCGCCCGATGGCAACTACATCGCATGGGAAAGTATGGAGCGCGATGGCTTTGAGTCAGACAAAAACCGGCTTTTTGTTTTGGATGTTAACACCGCCGAAAAAACCTATGCCACCGAAAACTTCGATCAGAACGTGGGCAGCCTGCTGTGGTCTCCCGACAGCCGCTCCATTTATTTTGTAAGCGACGTGCAGGGTACTTTTCAGATTTACGAATATAAGCTGGAGGCCAATGAGGTTCGCAAAGTAACCGATGGGTTGCATGATTACGGCACCATTGCCTGGGCTGGCGGTCAGTTGGTGGCTACCAAACAAACCATGGCGCTGCCTACGGAGCTTTTTGTAGTTGACCCGGCGAGCGGCACCGAAACGCAAATCACCTTTACAAATAAAGAGTTGCTCGATCAACTGGCCATAGGCAAAACCGAAGGCCGTTGGATGAAAACTTTCGATGGCATGGATATGCTCACCTGGGTGATCTATCCCCCCGATTTTGATCCCAATAAAAAATATCCAACGTTGCTTTACCTCAAAGGTGGGCCGCAGGGTCCGCTTAGCCAAAGTTTCCACTACCGCTGGAATTACCAGATTATGGCTGCCAACGATTATATTATCGTGGCGCCCAACCGCCGCGGTGTGTCGGGTTTCGGACAGGCGTGGCAGGAGCAGATAAGCGGCGACTATCACGGCAAAAGCATGAAGGACTATCTCACCGCCATCGACATCATGGCCAAAGAACCTTTTGTGGATGCTGACCACATGGGAGCCATTGGCGCCAGCGCCGGCGGATGGGCTGCCTATTATCTGGCCGGAAACCACGAAGGCCGTTTCAAAGCATTTATCGCTCATGACGGCATCTTCAACGAAGAAGCCCAATATCTGGAAACCGAAGAGATGTGGTTCGAAAACTGGGACAAAGGCGGCGCTTTCTGGGAAAAGAATAACAAGATCATCAAAGATGTCTATGAAAATTCTCCGCACAAATTCGTACAAAATTGGGATACGCCCATCCTCGTGATTCACGGCGAGCAGGATTTCCGCGTCGTTTATACGCAAGGTATGACGGCTTTCAACGCTGCCATTCTTCGCGGCGTGCCGGCAGAATTCCTGTTCTTCCCCGACGAAAACCACTGGGTGCTCCAGCCCCAAAACGGAATCCTTTGGCAACGCACCTTCTTCGCCTGGCTGGATAAATGGCTTAAATAACGAAGAGCTTACTGGGTAACGAGTGCTTGCATAAAATTTAAGCGCTTTTAAAAAGATATTTCGGTATTCGCTCGATATGACGAAAAATTGAGAAGATTAATGAAGGGTGAGGGAAGGCGCGCGTAGCGCGCCTTCCCTCACCCGTTTATACAAAAACAAAGATTGTCATTAAAACAAAAAAGCCAATGAGCAGCGACATCCTGATTTATCAAAACCCTGACGGGAACATCAAAATAGATGTGCGTTTAGAAGAAGAAACCGTGTGGCTTCATCAATCCCAATTGTGCGAACTATTTCAAAAATCTAAAGCTACTATTAGTGAGCACATTAAAAATGTTTTTGATGAAGGAGAATTGGATAAAAATTCAGTTGTTCGGAAATTCCGAACAACTGCATCAGATGGCAAAAATTATGTGACGAATTACTACAATTTAGATGTCATTATTTCTGTTGGCTACCGGGTTAAATCAACTCAAGGTACGCAATTCCGTATTTGGGCTACGCAGCGTTTAAAAGAATACATTATTAAAGGATTTACCCTGAATGATGACCGCTTTAAGTCGGGCAGCTCAATGAACTATTTTAACGAACTGCAAGACCGTATTCGGGAGATTCGCCTATCGGAGAAATTCTTTTACCAAAAAATAAAAGATATTTATGCCACCAGTATCGACTATGATCCGAGAGATGAAAAAACCATTGGATTTTTCAAGGTAGTACAAAACAAACTGCTGTGGGCAATTAGCGAGCAAACCGCAGCCGAATTGGTTTACAGGCGTGTAGATGCCAGCTTGCCATTACTAGGTATGCTCTCTTATGATAAAAAGCAACTTACTTCCATTAAAAAAACCGAAGCAAGCATTGCCAAAAACTATTTGAATGAGGATGAAATGAAACTTCTCGGCTTATTGGTGGAGCAATATTTAGCATTTGCCGAAACAATGGCACAGCAAAAAACACCTATGCATATGAACGACTGGATTGAACGTCTGGATGTAATACTGAAAATGAACGGTCGGGAATTGCTCACTCATGCAGGTAAAATCAGTCATCAAATGGCATTGAAAAAATCAGAAGAAGAATATGAGAAATTCAAGCACCAGCAAAAAGCCATTGAGAAGGAAGCCAGTTTAAAAGAATTGGAAGCCGACATTAATAAATTGAAGAAACCGAAAAAGTGAAGCTTACAGAAGCATAATGAGACCAAGCAGTTTTTGATCTTTTAGAAAATGAAGGCTGTTCTCATTTATTTTAGGCAGTAGTTAGAATTTCTCAAAATCATCCCATTCGTCAAACAGGGTGCGGTTGGCCATATTGATGGTGATGAGGATGGTGATCATGCAGGCGACGAAGATGGCCAGCATAAGCAGAATCTGATATTTGATGGCGGTGTCGGGACTGGAGCCGCCAATGATTTGTCCGGTGAGGGTGCCAGGCAGGGCAATAAGCCCCATCACAGCCATGGTGGCTATCTGCGGGTTGAAGGCGAGCTTGAGCGCCTGCCGCATAAAAGGTTGCAGCGCCTCACGGCGGGTGGCACCGTTGGCGATGCAATATTTGTAATCCTGCTTATTTCGCGAAAGCGTTTTATAAAATACATTGAGCGCGATGATGTTGTGCTTCATCGAGTTGCCCATGATCATCCCGCTGATGGTAATAAAATACCGGGCATCAAAAACATTGTCGAGGCGCAAAACAATGCCCAGGAAAAAAGCATCGACGATGAGGATCGAAATCAATGATCCTACCGTTACCGGGATTATGAATTTGCGCCAGTGAAGCTCGCTTCGCCTAAGCGTGGTGCCGGTGCCAACGCCAATCATTATGATGAGCCACAGCAGATTTATCCACGCATTGTTCAGGTCGAATAGCACCGTAAGATAAAGCCCCATCAGGAAGAGCTGCACCGTCATGCGTGCTGCCGCCACAATGGTTTCGCGCACCAGGCCGGTATGGTAATACCAAAATGCCCACAGCGGAATGCCCAGCAGCAGGTATCCCAGAAAAAGGTTTCCCCAGCTTATATCTATTGTTTCCATGATGATGGTTGGTGCAGGTTGATCACTTTGTTGCAGCGGGTCACCCAATCTGCGTCGTGGGAGGCGGAGATGATGGTAAGCTCTTTTTGTGAGAAGAGATAATCCATCACCAGCTTTTTGGAAGCATCGTCGAGAGCCGAAACGGGTTCGTCGAGCAGCAGGATTTGGCGCTCAAGCAAAAGGCAGCTCACCAAAGCAATGCGCTGCTTTTCGCCACCCGAAACATCCTGCATGGTGTTGTCGATAAGCCCTGGCTTTAGCCCCAGAAAAGCGAACAGCTCCATAATCTTTTCGCGGTCGGGACGTATGGATTTGTTGGCGCTGAAAGTGAATGGAAGCTCCAGAAAACCTTTGACATCATAATCAGAAAAGTTGATTTGCTGTGGCAGATAGGCAATTTGGCGGCGCAGCGCGCGGATGTTGTCCTGGTTGCTCTCCTCATTGTGCAGCAACATGCGACCCGATGTCGGCCTTACGAAGCCCGTCACTACATTCAGCAAGCTGGTTTTGCCCGAACCTGATTCGCCTTTTAGCGCCAGCTTGTCGCCAGCAGCGATGTCGAACGAAAGCCCCTCGAGCAACGGCTTGCCATTGTAACCAATACTTATATTTTCGAAACTGATGAGCACCTTGTATTTTTGAGCAAAGGTATTTTTCTTTGTCTATCTTTGACCTGATTTTACATCATCAAAAAACCAATCGGTTATCTTATGCGAAAGTTTTTTAAAGTACTCGGAATCATACTGGCGGCATTGATTGTAATCATTGCGGGAGCTTTGATTTACATTAACTATAACGCCGAATCCATCGCCGACAAAATGCTGACAAAGTATTATCAGAAGCAGCCCATCAGCCAGGTGTATGTAATCAGCTATAGCGATATCAACCTGGACTTGTGGTCGGCTTCGGTGGTTTTTCATGATCTGAAAATAAAACCGCTGCAATCTTTTTTTGATGGATCAGATTCGCTCCGGTACAGCCATCCGGTAGTTTTTGATGCAACTATCGAAAAGTTCGCGGTGAATGGGTTGGCCAGGAATTTATCTTTTAATCTTGAAAAAATCCATTTCGGCACCGTGCGCATCACCAATCCACACATCGTAATGATAGAGCACCTAAGTGAGGCCGAAAAGCAAGCGGCCAAAGAGCAGCAAAATGCGCAGCGAGCCGACACTTCTTCTTCTGACAAAAACATAAAAGGTATTGCTATCCGTCGCTTCATCCTCACCGACGGCAGCTTTAGCCGGATGCTGCGAACCCAAAATCTCGAAACGCTGACAGTGGCCGATATTGATATTGCCATCCGTAAAATTGATGTTCCTTTTGATAAAGTTACCGAAACGCTTGCCACGGATGCTTTTGCACGCACTGAGATTCATACAGGAAGTATTAACTATAAATTACCGAAAGGTTTTTATGAAATATCTGTTCAGACTATCGACATTTCAGGTGCTGACTCGCTCATTACCGTAGCTGATTTGCAATTGATACCCCAATACAACAAACAGGAATTTGGAAAAAAAGTGGGCTACCAGACTGACAGGATGGAGCTTAGCGCTCCAAAGATTGAAATTCGTAGTTTTAATTTGGGAAAATTCGTTACTAACGACACTCTTCACATCCGGAATATAATTATTGATGAAGCTAAGCTGGTGGCTTACCGCGATAAAAATGTGGCTTTCGATCATAGCCGGCGCCCAAAGCTGCCACAACAGATGTTGGCCGCATTGCCCGTGCCGGTTGACATCGAAAAGGTAGAAGTTAGAAATGCCAATATTCTCTATCAGCAGCTCGATCCCGGCGCCGATGCACCTGGCCAGGTCCCCATTACACGGTTGTACGGAACCATTTACAACGCCACCAATATTCCAACAGTCATCAGCCACCGTGGCGCCATGATGTGGGATGTGCAAGCTGTGTTTTTTGATGATGGTAAAATGAAAGTAGAAATTATGTTTCCGCGGAATATCCAAAGTGCCGATTTTAGTTTTAATGCCACGATGGGGCCGATGCCCGCCACCGGCTTCAACCAGATGATCGTTCCTACGGTAGGTGCGAAAGTAGAGGAAGGCACCATCAACTCGCTGTGGCTTAAGGCTGATGCCGGCAATGAATCGGCTGCCGGGCAGATGGTACTCAATTATGCGAATCTCAAGGTGGCGCTACTCAAAGACAACACCGGTAAATCCGACGATAAGAAAGGCCTCCTGAGCCTGCTTGCCAACGTTGTTATCAACAAAACCAACCAAAATCCCGCCGACACTGCGGCCATGTATTTTGAGCGGGATAAGGAGCGGTCGATATTTAATTATCTGGCCAAAACTGTGGTGAGCGGTCTTAAAGCCACCATGTTGCCAGGCAACCAAAACGAAGACAAAAAAGATCGGCGCACAGAGCGGCGCGAGGAGCGCAAAGCGAGAAGGGCAAAATAGAAAAAAAGCCGTAACATCTGAACGTCCTGCCAATCTTAATCTGTTGGGTATAACGAGGTTTGAGCGAAGTCGCGCACGTGCGGGAACAGGTAAAATAGATATTTCTTCCGCACATCCCGCCTCCCCTGTTAATATGATGAGACATGTCATTTCGACTGGAAAACTCTGCTAAGCTGCGTTTGAAGGGAGAATGCTGTTACAGATCAAATTAAAAAAGTTTCTTCCCCGCCCAAAATCATCCACAGCAACGGCTTGTGCGTCGGCGCTCCCCTTCTCCTGCAGGAGAATGCCTATCCCGATTATCGGGAGGGCTGGGGGATGAGGTCAAAAGCGAAGGGCTAGGGGATGAGATCAACAGCGAAGGGGCTGGGGGATGAGGTCACGACACCTAAATCATTACCTTTTCAATCCAACCCCAACTGCCTGAAAAAAGCAGCCACATAATCCGGATTGATGACGATGGTGTAGGCAATCCCGAAAACGGCTCCCCAGAAATGGGCGTTGTGCCCGATGTTGCTGCCGCCGCGCTTGCCCATATATGCCGAATAAGCCAGGTAAAGAATTCCGAAAATCCACGACGGAATACCTATTGGGATCAAAAACAAAAAAATCCTGCCGTCGGGATAAAGGATGATGCTCGAAAAAACTACTGCCGAAACAGCGCCCGAAGCGCCTACTGCTGAAAAGCTGATGTCGTTGGAGTGTTTGAAATAATCGTAAACCGACGAGAAGATAACGCCGCCAACGTAAAGCCCCAGAAACACCACCGTAGCCAGTTGGCCGAAGTCGCGGCTGAAAAAAGTCATTACCACTCCGGCAAACGACCAGAACACCAGCATGTTGATGGCCAGATGCGCCAGATCAGCGTGTAGCAGCGCATGCGACAAAAACCGGTACCACTGCCGGTGATGCCTGATGTAATAAGCATTGAAGCGCAGTTTGTCGAAAAGCTGCCCATTGCTGAAAGCCATAAACGAAACAATGGCCGTGACGGCAATGAGCAGCAGCGTGATGGTATCCATGTTATTATTGTTGCAATGTTTCCTGCGTATAATCTATCTCCGAGCCGAACATGCTGTGCGGTATAAGATATACGGCCAGCAGCACCACGGCAGCCGCTATTACCCAGCCCCGGCGCCGCGGATTGTTGCGCACCTGAAAGTACGCCGCCACCCACATTATCCAGGCTGCCAGCGTTTTGTTGTCGGTGAGGTCCTGCCCAAAAGGCCAGCCTGCCCAATAGACGTCAAAAGCATATTTCTGCACCAGCGGCCCAAGAAAAAGTCCACCGACGGTTAGCAAAATTACGGTCCATAATGAATATTTTACAAGGTTTTTACCTTTGATGAGTGCCTCAAAGCCGGTGTGCATCGAAAACATCATGGCCATAAAAATAATGATGATGTGCGGAATAAGTATCCAAAGTGGCACGTGGCCTTTGTATCGCAAAATCAAAGGTTCTTCGGTAAGATTGGTGAATTGATCACCTTGCCCAAGATATATTTCGTACATCACTTTGCCTGCCGCAGGTTGTCCGGGAAGCCGTGCAACGAGCAGGTCGCCTTCGCGGCTCATCGGCTGCCAGCTCCACTCGTCGTGGCTTTTGTAGCGCTTCATACGATACTTTCCTACTATGTTTTGGTTGGGGATTTTTATCGTTATCCGGGCATCGGTGCTGCCTTCCCATGTGCGGATGAGCTTATACTTAATTTCCTCTCCGCCGATGCTCACTTTTCCGCGCGTGGGGTAGGTGGGGCCGGTGGTGCGCTGATAAAGAGCCGCCGCCGCCATGAGCAGAAAAGCGGCTATCCAGAGTAATAATGATTTTGTGCGGTAATCCATTAGTTGATTTAGTTTTTTATTAGAAAATAATTTGTTAATCTTTGTTCAACAGCAAAGAGGCCGGAGTTGTTGCCGGTGTGGATGCTTTGATGATGTCGTAAACAAGCTGATGAAGCCTGGTGCGCAGATTGGATTTGGTAAGGCCATTGTTTCCAGCATCGGGATACACCCTGTTCGACAGGAAAATATAGACCAGTTGGTTGTCGGGATCGGCCCAGGCGTAGGTGCCGGTAAAGCCCGAATGGCCAAAGCTGGCTGCGGAGGCTCCTTTGCATGCCGGTCCTACACGATCGTAAACGGGCAGCGGCTTGTCGAAACCGATGCCGCGCCGGTTGTCGTCGAGCGGAAACTGCTGCCGGGTAAATTCCTCTATCGTTTCAGGTTTTATATATTGATGTCCACCATAAAACCCTTGCTGCAAGTACAGTTGCATTATCCTGGCCACATCGTTGGCATTGGCAAACAAACCGGCATGTCCCGATACGCCGCCAAGCATCGCGGCTCCGGGATCGTGTACATATCCATGCACCAGTTGCTTACGGAAAATAGTGTCGTTTTCGGTGGGAACGATGCGGTGCAGATCGAACCGCTGCAGCGGCAGATAGCCCATCGTGGTCATGCCCATAGGTTTGTAAAATTCATTTTGCATCCACACATCCATCGGTGTTGCAGTTATTTTCTGGATGGCATCATACAAAAGAATAAATCCCAGATCGCTGTATTTGTACTCCTTTTTCTTTAAAAGTTTGGAGGTGGCAATGGAATCGAAAATCGTATCCCGGTAAATATTTAAAATATAAAGTTTGTCGGCAACCTGCGTTGTAAATCCTGTTTCAGGCTTGTAGCGGTAGAGGTCGGGATTGGGTTTAAAATCCTTAATTGTTTTAATATAAAAAGGTATCCACGATTGCAGCCGCGCCTGATGCGTCATGATGTCGCGAGTGATGATGTGCGACTTGTTGCCGCTTTGCAAATAGGGAAGATAAACTGACAAAGGCTGGTCAATGTCGAATGAACCTTCATCGTGCAGCTCCATGATAGCCGGTGTGGTAGCCAGTATTTTGGTGAGCGACGCCAGATCGTAAAGGTCGTCAGCAAGCACAGGCTGCTGTTTGTCGTAGGTATGAAAACCGAAACTTTTATTATAAAAAACTACGCCGTCTTTTGCAAGCAGCATTTGTGCTCCCGGAAATGCTTTTTCTCGGATGGCCTTTTCTATCAGTCGGTCGAGCGTGTCGAGCGCGCGATGGTCGATGCCAACTTCTTCGGGAATTGAATATCGCAAGCGTTTAAGCGGTTTGGTGATGAAACCTGTGCCTGCCGGAAAAGCATTCGTAACCGTAACAGGTAAAGTGCCGGAGGCTCCGGTAGCACCAAAAAGCATTTGCGCCGAAACTTCCTTCACCAGCTCATTGTTTTCGTACGACATCACGATGGCATCCGTATCTTTCTTATCACCAAAATTTCTTAAAATATAAGCATTACCAAAAATATCGAGCACAGTGCGTGATGGTAAAGAATTTATTTCGGCAATGAGTTGCAAGGCAGCCTGCGTTACGCTGTAATTGTTGCGCGGCATCAATCGCGGGCTTTCCAGACTTATGATGATCAGATTATATTTTTCGAGTTGCTGGCGCAGATTGCTAATTTCGGCAGCCATCGGAGCATCGCCTGCCTGAAAATGTGCAACGGGTGCATAAAGCTCCAGCGTTTTCTGAAAAGCGCTCACCACAGAACTACCGATGGCTAACGAAGCAATACGCAAAGTGTCGAGGCGCTGCAGCGGCAGCAGGTCGCGTTGGTTTTTTACAACCGTAACCGCCTGCTCGTAAATGTGCCGTGTGATCAGCTCGCTTTCGGCATCATTTACCAAAGCAGGTATTTTGTCAATGTTGATGTCGTCGTATTCAAAATTATGTAGTCCGGTGATGTATTTGTAAGTCAAAATTTTGCGACAGCGTGCATCTATCTCTTTGTGACTGATCTCGCCTTTGTCGATAGCTTTTATAATTTTATCAATGGCCGATCCGATGGCCAGCGGCAGCAGCAGGATGTCGTTGCCGGCCAGATAAGCCATTTTTTCTATCTCACCAATTTGATGGGAAGCCGTTACGCCTTTCATATCAAGGGCGTCAGTCACCGCCAGTCCTTCAAAGCTCATCACTTGTTTCATCAGGCTGTCGATGGCCTTGTCGGAAAGTGAAGTAGCCATGTCTTTGCGGGCGTCGAGCGCCGGAATAAAGAGATGCGCCGTCATGAGGCCGCTTACGTGCGCGGCCATTGCAGCGCGGAAAGGCACCAGGTCGATTTTGTCGATCACCTGGCGGCTGTGGTTGAGCAGCGGCAGGGTGTAGTGCGAATCGCTGTCGGTGTCGCCGTGGCCTGGAAAATGTTTGGCGCAAGCCATCACCCCCGCATCCTGCAAGCCACGGATATAAGCGGCGCCTTTGACGGCCACCTGTTGTGGGTCTTCACCAAACGAACGAAAGTTGATGACGGGGTTGGCCGGGTTGCTGTTGATGTCAACCACGGGCGCAAAGTTCATCTGCACGCCGATACTTTTGCAATGCTCGCCAATCTTATAAGCCATTCGATAAATCAATTCATCGTCGGTGACGGCGCCCAGGGTCATTTGTTTGGGAAACGACCACGCATCTTTCAGGCGCATGCCCAGACCCCATTCGGCATCGATGGTGATGAGCAAAGGTGTTTTGCTCAATACCTGCCAATATTTGGTAAGCTGCGCCTGCTGCTGTGGGTCGCCCTGGAAAAAGCAAAGTCCGCCAATATTGTATTTGATGATGATGCGACTGATGCTGTCGTAAAAAGCACGGTCGCGGTTCGAGAAGGTGCGGATCACCATCGTCTGGGCAATGCGCTCTTTTAGCGAAAGCGAATTAAAAACCGAATCAACCCAGGCGTTGCCTTCGTGCTGGCGCAGATCGAAATGATCAGCGGAATTGTCGGCAGTTTGCGCGCTGAGATTTGGTAAGGATAAAAAAAACAGCAGTATCACTGCCATAATTTGTTTTGCGGTTGCCCTGATCATGATTGCTTTTTTGACGGTGTGTTGTTGAAACCGTTAATTTTTTTATTTATTTGAAAAGCTGCAAAAATAAGAAACCGGCGTCAATGGAGGGTCATTAACGCCGGTTTCTGATAAATAAATGTGATTACCGTCGCATCATCATCATTACCTCATCGGCTATCTGGCGGTTGTATTCAAAGGTGATGTTTTGATAATTTACCAGATCGACGATGGTGCCGATGAAGCAAAGGCCGGCGGTTAAGAGATACAGGATTCCCAGCCCGATGTTTCGGGTCATAAATCGTTGAATGCCTGCAACCACAAAAAATCCCGCCAGTGTGGCGATCAAAATATGATTGGGGTTCATGCGGCGCGCACGATAGACGCGTGAAAAATCTTCGGCCTGCTCATCAGAAAAGTTGGCCATGAGCTGGTCAAGAAAAAATAATTCGTTCCCTGTTGCTTCGGGAACATACCTGAATGCTTTGTTCATAATGTTTGAGTTTTGGATTGATAAATTGAAAATTTGATTAATGAAAATATCCTAAAAAAGATGACGATTAATGCGAAAATGCCGAGCGGATGCATGGCCAGAGAAGCCCCAAGGTCGCCCTGCAAAGCCAGATGACAGGCGCGACCCACGCCGCAGCCGGGGCAGTAATGCCAGCCCAGATTGCTAAACGGACACAAAGTGAAATGCGTGTCGATAGGCATGGGCAGCAGCAGCAACACCACTATCATCAGCCAGAGCAGTAGTTCCAGATGACGGTTAATCCACCACAGTCCTGTTTTTATCTTTTTATTCATCGCCAGTAATAATGTTTACTTCCGGTTGCAGCTTTACTTCAAAAGCATTTTCCACAGCATTGATAATTTCGTGTGCCAGTGCTAAAATATCTTTACCGGTAGCGGTGCCATAATTTACCAGCACCAGCGCCTGCGTAGCGCAAACGCCGGCATCGCCACGGCGCAGACCTTTAAATCCAAGCTCCTCGATAAGCCAGCCGGCAGCCAGTTTGTAGTTGCCATCATCGGTTTCGAAAGCCACTATCCCGGGATATTTTTTGCGTAAGCGCAAATAATGGGCTGCCGAAACTACAGGATTTTTAAAGAAGCTGCCGGCATTACCAATTAAAACCGGGTCGGGCAATTTGCTGCGGCGGATGTTGCACACCGCTTCGCTTACGGCCACTGCATCAGGCTCCTTTATCTGCATGCGTTCCAACTCCGAAGCGATGGCGCCATATTTGACGTTTAAAACCGGGTTTCGTTTCAAACGATAGGTCACCGATAAAATTAAAAACTGATTTAATAATTTATTTTTAAAGATGCTGTCGCGATAGCCAAAGCGACATTCTTTATTGCCGAATTTCTTAATCTCGCCTGTGGCAAGATTTACGGCAGTGAGCGATTTGAAGCAATCCTTTTGCTCCACGCCATAAGCGCCAATGTTTTGTATGGGAGCCGCGCCCACATTTCCGGGTATCAACGACAGATTTTCCAACCCGCCCAGCCCCATGTTGATGGTATGCAACACAAGTTCGTGCCATACGACACCGGCCTGGGCTTCTATCAGAACCTCATCGGCATCTTCACCGACAATGCTGATGCCCTGCGTATTGATGTGAATCACCAGCCCCGGAAAGCTACCAGTAAAAAGCACGTTGCTGCCGCCGCCCAGAATAAGTTTTTTTTGGCTTGAATATTCTTCGACGTCAAGCAGCTTCTGCAAATCGTCAGGTTTTTGAAGTTCAACGAAATAGCGCGCAGTAGCTTCGATGCCAAAGGTGTTGAAGTGCTTTAACGACTGATTTTTTAAAATTTCCATATTCATAACGCCTTTTCATTTTCAGGGTTGGTGGTGTGGCACTGCTGGCGAAAATATAAAAAATGCGGTTTGCGAATCGCAGCAAAGCAAAAAAGAGTGAGGTGGCGGAGGGAGAATCTTGGCAGAGATTCGTTTTCTTTACTGCTAACGCTCTGCTGTGATGCGTTGATCAGGAGGAAAGTTTTAGCGAAAGCGAAGAAAGTATTTTATTTTTGTCGGACAATATCGGTTTTGTTTTCTTACTTTAACCATTGACGCCCCTTTAACAAACGAGAAATTATTTTTCCCCGATTCTTTTTAGAATTTCACTTTTGAGTTTTTCATTGATCCAAACTTCTTTGTCCGTCAATTCGTCCAGCAACGGTTTTATCTTCTCTATCAATCCATCCGTTTTCGCCTTTGTTAAAACGCCAATTGTTCCTGTAACCTTTAAATCAGCGTGTTTTGCATGAAAACGGCCAAGTTTTTCATCAAGTATAATTAAACCAGCATTAAGTTCTGTGGCTAATACGATTGCTTCGGCTTCTCCGGCATCTAAGTCAAGAAAGTACTTAAGAGCTTGTTTGTTCTGTATTTCAACAATGTTTATCCAATCAATTTTAGATAAATCTTTGTAATACTCTTTTGATTTCCCTGCTTCAATCTCTTTATATACGGCGGTAGGAATGTAAATCTGTGAATAGAGATTCTGTAGTAATTCCAGTCGATTTAGTTTTAACAGAGATATTAACGGTGTGGTATCTGATACAATCTTAGGCATTAGAAATATCTTCTTCTAAATCATCTGTATCAAATCCTGCAAGGATCGAAACATTGTATTTGGAAAGTAATTCCAGAAAATCAAGTCTCGATAATCCTAAAACTCGGGCTGCTACCCCAGATGATACCTTACCCAGTTCATAAAGTTTTATTAATGAAATAGTTTTCATCTCTGACTCAAAATCTTTTCCGCTAATCCGTAAGGTATTAGCCAACGATTCAGGATATGCTATGTTTATCATTCCTTCCATGTTAAGTTCATTTATTCAACTATAACAAAATCCTGTCAATTCGGTTGCAGAAATAGTTGTTTTTGTATGTTGGCTAACTAATGCCTGACCATAAAGTCTGGTTATAAAGATTTCTCCTTTCAAAATCTCGCCTCGCTTTGATTTTTTATTTTAAATGATCTTTATTTTGTTTACTGGGTGAGGGAAGGCGCGTCCGTGCCTTCGCTCACCCTTACCGAATTTTCACACCTGTTGGTCTTATTGAGCGAAGTAAAACAACTTAATAAAAGCATTTTACATTATGAACAACCACTAACTACATCTGCCTCCCCTAAAACGCCACCAGATTGGCAAAGCCGCTGAAGGCCAACGCCAGAATGCCCGCAACTACCAATGCTATGGGCATACCGCGCATTCCTTTGGGTACGTCCATAAGCTCCAGATGTTCGCGGATGCCGGCAAAAAGCACCAGCGCCAGCAGGAAACCCAATGAGTTGCCCACGGCATACACCGTTCCCGAAATCAGATTGTAGTCGCGCTGTATTACCAGCAAAGCCACTCCCAATATGGCGCAGTTGGTGGTGATGAGGGGCAAAAATACGCCCAGCGCCTGATACAATGGAGGGCTTACCTTTTTCAGAATAATCTCGACCACCTGAACCAAAGCAGCGATGACCAGGATAAAAGATATGGTTTGCAAAAACCCAAGATCGAACGGGTTGAGGATATAATTTTGAATGAGCCAGGTAACGATGGTAGCGATGGTCATTACAAAAAGCACGGCACCACCCATGCCTGCTGCCGTAGATATTTTGCCCGACACGCCCAGAAAAGGGCAGATGCCCAAAAAGTTGGCCAGCACAATGTTGCTAACCAGTACCGTTCCGATGATTATGAGAATGTATTCCATTTTCGTTTAAGCTTTTTTGGTGATACGGTTTACTAATGCAATCATAAATCCCAGCGCGATAAAAGCTCCGGGTGCCAGGATGAAAACGAGGATTCCGTCGGCGTCGATGAATTTGAAACCAAACAGAGAAAGGTTGCCCAGCAATTCGCGCACAGCGCCCAACAGCGTCAGCGCCATGGCAAAACCCAGCCCCATGCCCGCCCCGTCGATGACGGAACTATAAACGGTGTTTTTGCTGGCAAAGGCTTCGGCGCGTCCCAGCACCACACAGTTGACTACGATGAGCGGAATGAAAATCCCCAATTGTTCGTGCAAGGCCGGCGCATAACCCGCCATTACCAAATCCACCACCGTAACAAATGATGCGATGACTACGATAAATGTAGGAATGCGCACCTTGCCGGGAACCAGGTCTTTGATGAGCGAAATCGACAGGTTCGACATCACCAGCACAAAGGTGGTAGCCAGCCCCATGCCCAGCCCGTTAATTGCCGAACTGGTAACCGCCAGCGTGGGGCACATCCCCAGCAACATGACGAAAACAGCGTTTTCTTTAAAAAATCCTTTAGAAAAATTTTGCCATTGGTTCATACTTCCTCCTTATTGATTTTGTGGCGTGTTGGTGGATTGATAGGTTTGATAAGCCCGGTTGACGGCGTCGCAGAAAGCGCGCGAAGAAATAGTGGCAGCGGTGATAGCATCCACCTGGCCGCCGTCTTTTTTTACAGTGCAATCAAAATCCTTGAGATTTTTACCCACAAACTGATCTTTCCAGTCTGTAGCCATTTTGGTTCCCAAGCCGGGAGTTTCTTTTTGTTCGAGCACCACAATATTATGAATGGTGCCGTCGGGTGTAAAACCCACCATGAGTTTGATGAGTCCGCTGTAGCCCTCGTAGCTATAGG
>SABY01000130.1 GCA_009928785.1 Clostridia bacterium
TCATTCCGGCCTCCGAGCGCGTCATTCCGGCCTCCGAGCGCGTCATTCCGGCCTCCGAGCGCGTCATTCCGGCCTCCGAGCCGGAATCCCCTCCATTTACCAAAGCATCGAATTTATCCAAAATCCCAACAATGCGCTCCTGTTCGGAAAGGGGTGGAATGGGGATTTTAAAGGTTCTCAATTTATCTCCATGCACCCGAATAACTTTTGTTCCAGTTACATTTTGTATTTTGAAATTAAAAAACATTTGTGTTTGCAGAAAATAAGCTAAATACTTTGGATTCTGATTGTGCTTAAAAATATAGGTTTCTCCGCTTATACAAATTTCCTCTTCACCAAGCCAAACAACTGTTTTGCAAACATCCTCAATATTCTCGCTTGTGGTTGCTATAATTAAATCGCCTTTTTGTGCTTTTCTTAATTTCTTTGACAATTCTTCTGAGACGAAGGATTTTGTCTTGTCTGTGAAAGTACCATAGTAGGTATATATTTGTCCATAATGAACACAACCAACTCCACTTTCAGTAAAATCTTTTTTCTGCAAACCATTTCCCCTTACAAACGTTCCAACCTCCCCCAACGTCTTCCACTCCACCTCTTTTCCTTCAAAATTCAATAGCTCATTGCGGTAGTATTCATATTGGGTGCGACGCGCCTCCAGCTCCGCCTCCAGCTCCGCCTCCAGTTGCGTGAACTTGTCGAGAATGGCAACTATTTCTTGTTGAATGGGGAGAGGGGGGACGGGGATTTGGATTTTACGTAAAGATGCCATTGAAATACTTGACACTGTAGAGCCGTCAGCCTTTGCGAGTAATTGGTTATGTATTTGGCTTGATTGAATCAAATAAATTAAAAAACGCTCATTTATTAAATTAACAATTGGTGTAATAACGTAAATACCTTCTTTGATATTCCAATTATTTGGAACTTCAGAAACAAGAGCAGTTCGACCAATTGTTCCTGTTCCAGAAAGCAAAATATCACCAATTTGAATTTTAGACCTATTTTGGATTAGTGAGAGTCCAACAGTATCAACACGATCAGTTTTTTCTGTTATAAGAATAGAAAATCCATTTAATTCTCTTACTGTAACATAGTAATGCTTAGCTTCTGGTAGATTTAACTTAAAATTCTGACGTGGATTTAGTCCAGTTCTGAGCGCCGAAATAACCTCTCCCAATCCCCGATACTCGACTCCCTCCGGACATAGCTGTTGTACGAGTTCTTCTATTTTATTCATTTTTTGGTTTGTTTCATTAATCACTCTCCATTATTTTTGAAAATGCGTTCTTCAATGCTCATCAGCGAACGAAGTTGCGTCCATGTCAATTGGGTACGCACTGCGTACCGATTCCTTAATACATTCATGCCGAACCTCCTTCCAAATCTGCTACAATTTCGTCAATAGCCGTGCGGAGTTTATTTTGGCGAATTACAATTTCAGCAATGTGGGCGTTGAGCTTTTCAATGTCCACGGCTTCGGTGTTGTCTTCCTGCTCCACATAGCTGCTTATAGCTATGTTGTAGTCGTTGTCGGCAATTTCGGCATTGGGAACCAGGCGGGCAAAATGGTCGATGTCTTTCCGCGCAACAAAGGCATCGAGAATCTTTTTGCGGTTGGCTTCGCTCAGCTTGTTTTTGGCGCCACCACGCACAAACTCAGCCGAGGCATCGATAAACAAAGTGGCGTTGTCTTTTTTGCTCTTTTTTAGCACTACAATGCAGGTGGCAATGGTGGTACCAAAAAACAAATCAGGCGGCAACTGAATAACAGCATCTACATAATTGTTGTCAATCAGGTATTTGCGTATTTTTTGCTCTGCACCGCCACGGTACAAAACGCCCGGAAACTCAACAATGGCCGCCGTGCCGGAAGTGGAGAGCCACGAAAGCATGTGCAGCGTAAAGGCAAGGTCGGCCTTGCTTTTGGGGGCAAGCACACCGGCAGGCGAAAAACGGGGATCGTTAATCAACAGCGGGTTGGCATCGCCTTCCCATTTTATCGAATAGGGCGGATTGGAAACGATGCAGTCGAAAGGTTCATCATCCCAATGTTTGGGGTCGGTGAGGGTGTTGCCGTGGGCAATGTCAAATTTTTCGTAATTGATGTCGTGCAAAAACATGTTGATACGACACAGGTTGTAGGTGGTAATGTTGATTTCCTGCCCAAAAAATCCCTGGCGCACATTCTCTTTTCCCAGTACTTTGGCAAACTTCAGCAGCATCGAACCCGATCCACAGGCAGGATCGTACACTTTATTCACCTGCTTTTTGCCTACTACTGTAATCTCGGCAAGCAGTTCGGAAACTTCCTGCGGGGTAAAAAATTCGCCTCCCGATTTTCCGGCGCTGCTGGCATACATGGTCATCAGGAATTCGTAGGCATCGCCAAAGAGGTCGTTGGTATTGTCCTGATAATCGCCCAGCTTCAGGCCACCGATAGATTCAATGATTTTGACCAGGGTTTGATTCCTTTTTAATACAGTTCCACCCAGCTTGTTGCTGTTTACATCAATGTCGTCGAACAATCCACGTAAATCATCCTCGCTCTCGGTTCCCTTTGCCGAATTTTCGATGTTCTTGAAAACATTGAACAGCGTCTCATTGAGGTTAGCATCGTTTTTGGCTTTGTGGCACACATTAGCAAAGAGTTCGGAAGGAAGGATGTAGAAGCCTTTTTCTTTCACCGTGTCGGCCCGGCCAAATTCGGCACCGCTATCGGAGATTTTGGTGTAATCGAAATTCACATCGCCGGTACGCCGCTCTTCTTTGTTGATGTACAACGTAAGGTTTTCGGAAATAAACCTGTAAAACAGCATTCCCAGCACATACGATTTAAAATCCCAGCCATCCACGCTGCCGCGCAAATCGTTAGCTATCTGCCAAATGGTGCGGTGTAGTTCGTCGCGTTCTTGTTCTTTGGTCATTGTTATCTTTTTTGTTGTATTTTTCCATTAAACTTTCCGAAAATATGGCTCGTAGCCGTTCACTTGCAGGATGGCTTTTCGTGATTTGTATGTTTCCGTTTCAAATCATTTTTCCAGATGACCGCTAACCGGATGTGTACCATAATTTGCTGTTAGAGATAATTTTTATATCAGGATTGGATTTATTACCAAGCAAACAAGTCTATTTTACCAAATAGCCGAAACTGAAAACATTATTTTCGGTGGCAACTAAAAATTCATAGTAACACTTACCATTCCCCCACCTTCCAGCGGTATTGCAGCAATATTCATCTTTCTCTTTGCCTTGCCCTGCTTTGCAGCATTTGCAGCTTTTGGTTTCATATTTTTAGGTGTTTAATTCACAAAAAAGTCATTCAACCCAAAAATACTGCCGTCGGGATTCCTTTCGGGCTGCCAGGTGCGCACATAAATTTTTGGGTTTAACGAATCGTTCAGGTCGATCATCAAAAACAAGTAGCCCTTGTCGGCATAGGTTGCAGAATAATAATCCTGCTTGATCTGGATTCCATACAGTTTTGAATCGCCATTGACCTTTTGCACAATATTTTCTTCAAAATGAATATTTACAAACTCGTTGGAGCTGAAAACCCGGCTGAGCCGCTCCAGATATTCCGTTTTGCTCAGCTCGATAAACTCCACCTGCTCGCGACCGGCTTTGGCATACATCCCGTCGATAGGCTCAGCTTTTCTCACCACATTGCCTACAATGATCAGTGCATTATCAGCAAATATCGACTCGATATAGTCGAGGCGTTTCAGGCAATAGGCGGTTTTGTAATGCTCCAGGAAATCGATCAACTGGTACTTGTCTTCTACCGTACCAAAACGATGGCTTCTTGATACAATGTCGTCGATTGCTTTGTCGCTAATGGCAAACGAAATCGCATCAATCTTTTGGCTTTTGTCAAAGGTAAAAACCACCTGTTCGATAAAATCGCGGGAATTATTTTTAAACGAAAACCGCATGGGCACCGCTCTTACAATGGTTGCCTCTTCCATTTGTATCACCTTGAGTGTGTCCACAAAGGGCAGGATTTTCACATTGCCGTTTGCGATAAGCTCGTTGTAAACCAACCACCCTTCATCGGTAAACTGATCTCTTACCGACCCATAGTTTCTGCCGTCGATGGCCCCGACCACCTTTATTACTGACTTTCGCAGGTTGCGCGACTGATCTACTTTGTTGAGTTTTTCAAAATCTATTTTTTGCGTTTCAATCTTCACAATTTGTGGTTGGGCCTCAAAATTTTGTTTGGCAAGCGAAAGCACAAACTCGCTCCTGTCGAAATAAGGCAGGCGCATGTTTTGAAATACGGCATTTACCTCCTGGTCGTAGCCCGACTTGTTTTCGTAGGCATATTCAACCGTGAGTTTTATTTTATCCGGTTGATCCGACA
This sequence comes from Clostridia bacterium, assembly GCA_009928785.1. Lineage (GTDB taxonomy): Bacteria > Bacteroidota > Bacteroidia > Bacteroidales > 4484-276 > SABY01. The sequence continues at coordinate 4,367 of SABY01000130.1, forward strand.
CAACGTCGTAAAATTCAGTCAGTCCCAACCCGCTTCTTACACTCACCGTGTTAGAGTATCCACGCCCCGTCCAGAATGCAAAATCGAGATTATCGACAGGTTTGCCATTGTAGGTTACTTGCAGGAAAAAGGCTTTGTATTTTTCCGAAGGTCTCCATTCGGTATTTTTGACCTCGAAGTCAAGATGGGTAAACACGTTGTTGATCAGTTCGGGAAGGGCCGACATCAGCAGGCGGCTGCCATCGTCCGGAAAATCGTAGGTGAGGGCATCGCGATCTTTATGGCTTTGCAAAAGCAGTAAGCCCCAGTAATAATTTTTCAGGGCATCGCCAATCCTCAAATTACTTTCTGCTTTAATCCCTGCCTGTACAAAATCGATGATTTTATTTTTACGGTTGGCGTACACCTGCTCCATATCCCTCAGCGAAATGTAGCGCATCACCTCGTATTTTCCTTTCCGGTCGCTTATTAAAACACTTTTCGCAGATACCAAGGAGACATTTGAATAGGTTTTGACGACTGATTGTGCGAACTCTTCAACAGTTCCTTCTACTTCGGTGGTTTTGCCCACGAAGTAACTTTCTACCCGAACAGTAATTTGAGTGATAAGATGATCCAGTGCGTTGTTGTCAGCCTGGCGGTATTCATCAGCCTGCCCTATTCCGTAGAGGTAGTTACCGGAAGATTGAATCTCCTGAACTGATGGCTGATTCTGGGCGGAAAGCATAAAAACAGAGAAAAATAGAAACAGGGCAATCAGAATTTTTTTCATTTATTTTTGATTTTTACGATGGTTCAAAAGTAAAAATTTAATCTATACAAACAGGAGTACCTGCTTATTAACAATTGTTGAATATCAGACCTCCTGACCCAGCGCAAAGTCATTGTCGCATTTTTTAGATTTCTCCTTTCCAAATTTGCCTTGCAAATTTTTTCAGTCTCCCAAGCGCCTGCGCAAAGTCATTCCGATCCGCCAATCGGCGGAGAGGAATCTCATAACTATCCTTATCAGCTTGAAAATACAAATCTGTAAATATTTCTTTGGTAGAAACTTGAATTGGCGACAATGTGAATTACGATAAGGGAGTTGCAACTCGCTGAAAAACAATTAATAGGTCAGGATATCTGAATTTATAACAAACTGAGAAGTCAATCCGAAAACGTCCCTGCTTTAGAAGATTCTTACCATCAGAGAATTGAGAGAGGAACTCTAAAAACCACCACCTATTACTCCTCACGATTTTTCGGCTCTACCCCACCTATTTCCTTAGCCTTAAAAAAAGATTGATGCCCAGCGGCTCCTGAATCACAGAGATTTTATCGTCGGGGATGCCGGCACGGCGGGCAAAATCGTTTAGCTCGTCCACACTGCGATGGTACAAAAACCAGTCGCCAAGCACCTCCATGATTTTGCGTGATGGGTTTTCGACATTAAAGTTGCCGATGATCATCTCACCGCCCTCCTTCACAAATTCGTAGTAGCGCCGGATGAGAAACACAAAATGCTTGTCTTTGAAATAGTCGAACAGGCCGGCACTCCAAATCAGGTCGTATTGCTTTTCGGGATTGAAGCGGATGACGTTCTGATTCTGGAAATTCATGCAGTGCAAGTTGTTGCGGTGCTTGTTTTTGGCGTAAGCAATGGAGCGGTTGTCGAGGTCGAGCAGGTCGAAGCGGAGCGTGTTAGCTGGGTTTTCATTAAAATATTCATACACCTCCGTTACAGGGCCGCTACCCAGAATCAGGACTTCACGCTGTTTGCCGGCGGCTTTGCTGTTGAGCTCCGCAAGAACTTTGCGCGCCAGCGCCTTACGATTTACCACAGCAATGGCTGCCGGGAAAGTATGAAAAAATTCGTCCCATCGCCGGAAGTGTTCATCCGGATTTACATAACGCTGGTAAATCTTTTCGATGATAAAAAAGTCGCCGTTGTAACCAAAGGGCTTGGTAAACGAAAAGCCGATGATGGTGTCGGGCGTGAGGATGGGCTGCATTGCCTCACGAAAAGCTTCTACCTCACTGGCTTCCATGGCATCGACCAGCGAAAGCAACTCTTCGTATTCGGGCGGTTCCGGCCCATGCTTTCTCAGCAAATTTTCTATTTTATCCTGAAGTGTTTCTGTTTCTACACTATTATTCATAGCTCAAAAAGTGTGGATGGTTAAAACAAGATTAATTTTTCTGCCCGGCGGCTTTTACCAACTGATCCTCTTTGTCGGCGTCGGCAATAAGCACGCTCATTCGGTCGGCAACGATTACTTCCGGAAATTTCACCAAAAATATCTTCTGAATGTTTACCAAATGCGTGTCGTTCACTTTTACAAAAAGCGCTGCCGGCAGCAGCTTTTGCACCTCATCCAATGGCTTCTCCAGACTTATTTCGCCGTCAAAGGTATAGATCACCGACCGCTGGTGGTCGCCTTCCACATAATAGATCAGGCCGGGGTGAAGTTTTTCCAGTCCTTTGCTTCCATCCACAAATACCACGTTGGCTTGGTTGGCAGCTTTCTGAAAAAATTTATTGTATTGATCGCTTTCCATTTTTGCTTTCAGGTCGTTCATAAATTTGAAGCGTGCAATCTCGATATTGGTTTGCAAGTCCTTGTCGGTAAAAGGCTTGATGATGTATCCATAGGGCAACGAAAACTTGGCTTTGTCGATGGTGGCCGGGTCGGCATTGGCAGTAAGATAAATGATGGGTACATCGTGAAGTCGGTTGATGGCCTGGGCGGCTTGTATTCCGGTCATCTCGCCGCGCAGCATGATGTCCATCAGGATCACATCGGGAAGTTCGCGGTTGACGCTTTGGATGGCATCGGCTCCGGTAGCTACCGAATCGATCACGGTGTAGCCAAGCATCTCGAGGCTTTCCTGAATGTCGGTGGCAACCAGCAGTTCATCTTCTACAATTAAAATTTTGTAATTAGGCATACTGTATTAATGATTTAGATTTGAAAGTCGATAGTAAATTTGGCGCCATCGCAGTATTCGTAGGTCAGCGTACCGCCGATTTGCTGAGCCAGCGTTTTTATAATTTTCATGCCCAACGAGCCTTTTTTCTCCATAGGTTTATCGGGTGGCAATCCTTGCCCATTGTCGTGCACGATGAGGTGATAACGTTTGTCAGCATCCTGCTTCAAGGTGATGGTGATAACTCCTTTTTCCATTTCTGCGAAAGCATATTTAAAAGCATTGCTTATCAGCTCATTGATGATCAATCCGCAGGGGATTCCAATATCGAGGGGCAGATACACTTCGGGGATGTTGAAGCGGAACGAAACGCGTCCCTGCTGGTCGGCAAAGGATCGCGCCAGGTTGTTGGCCAGGCTGGTGGCATAATTAGAAAAAAGGATACTCCCCAGATTTTCGTTGCGGTACAGGTTTTCGTGTATCAGCGCCAGCGAGCGGATACGGTTTTGTGATTCTTCGAGGGCAGCAATCATCATCGGGTCGCTCATCTGGCGCTGCTGCATGCGCAGGATACTGGTGATGATCTGCATGTTGTTTTTTACGCGGTGGTGTACTTCACGCAGCAGGATGTCTTTTTCGCCCAGCGAACGTTTGAGGCTTTCCTCCGCCTGGCGGCGATGATTTTCTTTTTCGTCGAGCTGGCGCCGCATAAGAATTTGTCCGGCCAGATCGGCTATGATACTGAAAATGCGTGATGCCTCCACAGGTTTTATCAAATAACCATTCACACCCAAATTGATAGCTTCCAGAAAATATTCCTTGATGCTGTAGGCCGACATCACCACCACTTTCACTTCGGGATTTTCGCTTTTTATGTGGCTGATCATCTGCAAACCATCCATCACGGGCATGCTTATGTCGGTAATAATAAGATCGGGCTGATGCAGGCGGTAAAGCGCCAGGCCTTCCTGGCCATTTTCGGCAAGATAAAAACTGCGCACTTTTCCAACCAGAAGTTTATTGTACAAAAACCGGATGGTGTCGTTGTCTTCTACAAAAAGCAATGAGATATTGTGGGCAGCAGAATGGGTCATTAATCAGCAAAACTTAAAACAAAAAACTTAGTCGAGATATTTGGCTATCAATTCTATGAATAACTTCATGTTGATGGGTTTGGAGATATAGTCGTCACAGCCGGCCTGGATGCTGTTTTCGCGGTCGCCGTCCATGGCATAGGCCGTTTGTGCGATGATGGGAAGGTTGGGACGCATCTCTTTTATTTTGCGTGTTGCATCCAGCCCGTTCATCACCGGCATACGTACGTCCATAAGCACGAGGTCGATGGCTGTATTTTTTTGCACAGCCTCCACCGCCTCCAAACCGGTTTTAGCCCAAACAAGCTTTACCTCCGTTTTGCGCAGCATCTTTTGCACCAGCAAAAAGTTGGTATCTACATCTTCTGCTACCAGAATTGTTTTATCGCTCCAATTGTTATCCATAAGGGTTGTATGTTGAAAATCCGATGGTAAAGATATACTTTCGGATGGGTTTAAAGGTAAATTAAAATAAAAAGTTGAGCCTTTGCCTGCCGTGCTTTCCATCCACATCTCGCCACCCATCAAATTAACGATTGCTTTGGTGATGGTTAATCCCAGTCCGGAGCCTTCCTCGTTGGGAGTGATGTTGGTAGCGGCCTGCATAAAACGGCGGAAGATCATCTCTTTTTCTTCTTCTGCAATGCCAATACCGGTATCATTAACCGAAAAAACTAAACCATTATTTTGATAACGATAGCCAAACTCCACATGACCCTGAAGTGTAAATTTGCAAGCATTATTAATCAGATTAACCAACACCTGCTTTAGCCGCAGGCGGTCTGCAGTAATTTGCACAGCATCCGATAAATCGAGAAACATCCGTATGTCGAGGTTCTTACGCAAAACCATTGGATCATTTTCAAAAAAGACATGCAGTTCCCGCATCAAGTCATTCAAAACGAAAGGCTGCGACTTAAACTCCATCAGGCCGGCTTCTATCTTGGAAATATCCACGATGTCGTTGATCAAGGCGAGGAGGTGCTTTCCGTTGGTGATGATAATGTCAACGTTTTCGGCAATTTCTTTTGTGTCGTCGGTTTCGCGGATAAGCTCGGCAAAACCAAGTATGCCGTTCATCGGGGTGCGTATTTCGTGGCTCATGTTGGCCAAAAACAACGACTTAAATTTATCTGATCGTTCGGCCTGTTCTTTGGCAGCTATCAAATCGATGTTGCGCTGGGTAAGCTGCGCGGTTCGCTCCACCACTTTGTGTTCTAAGGTCCGGTTGGCTTCGAGCACTTTATCCTGTTCAAGGTTAAGCTGGTTGTTGAGGTAAAAATCGCGCCGCGCATAAAACTCGATGTAATAGGCCGCCACCATACCGATGACGTTGGCCGAAATGTAAAAGAAATTGATGGTTACAAGCGTCAGAGGTTCTACGGTTCCGGCAGCAATGGCTACTCCGTCAAAAATGAGCAATGTAAGCCAGCCGGCCACCGAAGCTGCAAAAAAACGAAGTTTTATAAAAAAATAGCCCGCCGAAAATATAAGCATCATCCCGCCGTAGTAAGTAAAGTTTTCGGGCACTTCGATGATCATCAATGCAATGCCACCACCCGACACCAAAAACGACAACATGAGCAACTCCTGCCAAATACGTTCAAACACTTTTGTAAAGGAAAGTACATAAACTACCAACAAAAGCGGAATAACCCACACATAGCGGATGCGATGGAAATAAGCAACATGCTCGGGAACTTTTATTGAATCCAAAAACCCAAACAAACCGTAAAGCAAAATAATGAGCACAAAAGCTACCCGTAACTGAAACCGCGAATCCTGCAAGTAGCGCCGCAGGAATTGCCGTTCCGTTTCGTCAGGAAACGAAAGCGTTACACGGTTTAATCCCATGCTCCTTGCAGAAAACTGTTTGGGGTCGGATTTCATAATAGCCTTTGAAATTTATGTGCTGGTGCAGTGCTGCAAATGTATAAAAAAACGTACGTGCACACCCTTATCCTGTAGGTATCTGAAAAATGTACCTATTCCTGATTCGTTTCAAAAACCAGGTCGGGCAGTTGGTTCAGGTGGTCGCCGACATCGTGATAAAATATTTTTGTCTTGCTCATGGCTCCATCGGATTTTCGTTAAGCAATTGTTTTAGCATCAGATGTATGTAATGCGTCCAACTAAGACTTTGCGAAATCGGCGATTTCGCAAACCTGAAAGTCAGATAGAATTTCCTGATAAGTTCGAGGTTTCGCTTTGAAAAACATTTACTCTCTTTTTTCCTATCACCATCTCCCTCACTTAAACACTATCTCATCGATGACATCGGAACCGGCTTCTTTGTTGAGGGCGGTTTTTATTTTTTCGCGGGCGTAGGTAAGCTCGTTGCGCAGGGAAGCCGAATCGACTTTAACGAAAAGCGTGCGCCGGGAAACGCGCAATTGCACGGTGTGGCGTGCTATCATGGTGCCCACCACCTGTTGCCATGAGTTGATAAGCCCTGCCTCGTTAAATTTTTGTTCGAGCCGATATTCATTTAAAACAATGCGAATGGCGTCGCCCAGGCTTACTACGTTGGGGTCTTTATACATGGTCGGTGGGTTTGGTGTGGTTTTTAACTTCCTCCGGTTTACCCTGGCGGATATGATAAATCCGGTGGTCGGTATTTACTTTTTCGAGCAGGTGCTCAATACGCTCACGCTGTGTGTCGGTGATGAAAACCTGCCCGAAGTTGTTTTCGCTGGTGAGCTGTATGAGCTGCTCCACGCGCTTGTCGTCGAGTTTATCAAAAATATCGTCGAGC
>SABY01000267.1 GCA_009928785.1 Clostridia bacterium
ATTTATTGATTTTTGGAACTTCTACCCAAATCCCAAATTCCAAATCCCAAATCCCAAATCCCAAATCCCAAATCCCAAATCCCAAATCCCAAATCCCAAATCCCAAATTCCAAATCCCAAATCCCAAATCCCAAATCCCAAATCCCAAATCCCAAATCACCACATCACCACATCACCACATCATCACATCACCACATCACCACATCAGCATATCAGAATTCAGGATTTTACTTTGTGCTGCCTGTACGACCACTGCATCAGCACGATGGCCAGTGCGAGCGCCATAATGCCAATGCCGAATGTAACTGTGTAACCAAATTGCTGGTAGATAAATATGCCTGCCAGCGGAGCAAAGATGGCACGCACCCCGGTGAGGAACAAATGTGTGGATTGGTAAATGTCGGCCTGATGGTCGTCGCCAAAATAAGCGGAACCAATGTTCCAAAGCAACACCATGGTGGCAGCAAAAAAGCCATGGCTAATCACATAAAAGATTAGTGTATAATAAATTTTCAAACCCCAGATGGTGGTGAAATAGGGGAGGTATTCGGTGAGGATCAAAAAGAACAGATAGCCGCCAAGCGATGCGTAAGTGATAATGGCAAAGCGGCGCGGGTCGAGCCGCCCCATAATGCGGCCAAAGAGCGGCAGCAGCAGTATTGCCAGAATGTTGTACCCATTTTTATAAAAAGCCACACTCGAATAATTAAGCCCCAGCGCATTATAAAAAAAGATAGTCATCACCGCATAGGTGGTCATAAAGGCGATGCCGTAAAGCATAAATCCGATTTCAAAATGCAAATATGGGCGGTTGTTTTTAAGAATAAGATACATGTTCTGCATCGAGTTTTTCATCGACTGGCCAAAGGTTGTTTTGATGCGGATAACCTCTGGCGGCGTATAGTCGATTCTGGAAAGCAGAAACACCGACACCATGCCGAGCACGCCCGCCACAGGGAAGATATACGTAAAAGCATAGTTGTCGGCATCGAGCAGAAGGCCGTATAGGAAAGTTACCACCAGCAGCACCACCTTGTTGGCCGACTGCGAATAGCTGTATAGTGTGCCGAAATTCTGATGGCTGTAGTTATTTTTGAGCAGCAGGTTGATGGTAGGATTGATGACCAGCGCCGCCAGATAATAGACCAGAAAAATGGCCAGAAAGATCATGTGCCAACTGGCGCCGTTCTGATAAACTTCGGGCGAGCGCGGGAAGAAGAAAAGCAGCAGCAGCGGAAAGCGCGTGATGATGCCTACCCAGCGCAGGAAAATCCGCCGCCGCCGGATGCGTTTCAAAAATTCATTAACAAACACCAGCAACAAAAACACCATCATGCTAAACTGAAACAGAATGCTCAGCTCGTAATCGGAGCCTGAAAGACTCTTGATAAACACAAACTCGTTGAGCGCAAGGATGCCCAGAATAAAACCCTCGATGATGCTATAGGCCAGATGAAGCCTGAGGGTGTGTTGCTCCCGGCTTGTCAGAGATTGGTGTATGCTGCTCCGCATTATTGCCACATGCTTTGGTGGTTGCTCATAACGGCTGCAAAGATAGCCATACCTCCATACCCGTTGCAGGTAGCGGTAACAGTACTTCGGCAAAAAGTGTAATACGTTCCATGCTGTTTCTTTTTTTGTACCTATATAATAAAGTTGTGATATGAGCAAAAGTAGTAATGAAAATTTTAGGAGAGCAGATGATTTTTCTTTAAAGAATTACCACTGCCGAAAAACACCGATTCTTTACGTTCTGTAAGCGATTGAGAAATTTAACAAAATAATTTCATGGGTTTCCTTTTTTGTTCAAAAACTTCTTTTTACTTTTGACGCCTTAAAAGGTGTTGAAATGAAAACCATTTTTTTACATAGCGCTGCCCCCCCCCGAGGAAATTGTCTCCTGCGACGGGACGAGAATTTATTGCAGCGTAAAAGCCACCCTTTCATGGACACTTCCCGACCAGACGCTTACATCTTCTCTTCGCAGCAACTAACAATGAATAAGTTTGCACTTTTAATATGTTTGATGTTTTTAGCATTTACAGCACTTTGCCAAAACACTTTTGACATCACAATTTCTGATACTTCATATCAGAAACTCTCTCAGGTGATGGAATCAAATGATT
>SABY01000268.1 GCA_009928785.1 Clostridia bacterium
CGTTAATTCCCTATTTCCAAAAGATAGGTTTCAAATAAATTTATAGCTGTGTTAATCTGGTTGGTGGTGACGAAAAAAATATTTCGGTGCGCTGCACCTAAAAACCTCCGCTGGGGATTGGACAAGGTTACGGACTGTTTTCCAAATTATGCATATCAAATTCTAAATTCTTGGGTTTGGACGAGGTTGCACCTCGTCCATATTATTTTTACAGGCTTAGCCTGTCGAACTAAAATTCCAAACCTTTGGTGTGAAATCCCAAATCCCAAATCCCAAATCCCAAATCCCAAATCCCACATCCCACATCCCAAATCCCACATCCCACATCCCAAATCCCAAGCCCCGAAGCAGTTTGGTTAATGAGCAACAGGTTGAGTCGGTTGTTGAGTGGTCGGTTAAAACTGTCGAAAGTAGTCGAAATCAGCCTAAGCTGAACGCATCAAGGGAAATGCCTACTGTGGCCTGCCTCCTGAGGACTGCCTACTTGAAAGCGTGATGCTGACAATTTCGGGGTGGTTGCCGATGCGCACACGCGGTCCCCAGGAGCCAGCGCCGGTTGAAACATAGAAATGCGTGTTATCGATTTTCATGTAGCCGCGGCTAAGCTTAAAAACGCGCCGGGTGACGGCTTGCAGCGGCCACAGTTGTCCGTGGTGGGTATGGCCTGAAATCTCAAGATCAACATCATTATCGGCAGCTTCCTGCAGCGCAATGGGCTGATGATCCATTACGATAATCGGAAGCTGTGGATTTATCTCCGAAAGGATACTTTTTAAGGGCTTTCTTTTTATGCCGCTGTAGTTGCTGCTGCTTGCATCTTCGCGTCCTGCCAAAACAAATGCGCCGCCGATCTCCAGAGTTTCATCACGCAAAAAACGGATGCTGTGTTTTTTTAGATATTCCACAGCTTTGTCGGCGCCACCGATATATTCGTGATTTCCGGTAACGGCAAAAACACCGTAGCGGGGTTTCAACTGTTCGAAGATCACGCCCAGGTCTTTGTCGATTACCGGCTGCAACTCTTCGTCAACCAAGTCGCCGGGGAAAAGCACAAGGTCAGGATTTTCGGCATTGATCGCATCAACTATTCGTTGCAGCGTGCGCCGCCCGATGATATGCCCCAGATGAATGTCGGAAGCAAATACGAGCTTCAACTTTTGTAAACCGGGAATGGGTTTGTTGATGGTAAGCGTGAGGCGCTGCATCCGCATACGAAGCGCATTTTGATAACCATAAATCAGCAGCGAAGCCACCACCAATAGCACGCCGGCAAATGTCAGCGCATTGATTTGTGATAAATGAGCGCTGAGAAAATAAGCGGTTGGCTCGATCCATTGCAGCACCAGGTAAATCAAATCTAGCGCCAGCAGCAGCAGCGTAAAATAAAGCATAGCGGCAAACCACATTCCGCCTGTCAATGCCAGCGCATCCGAAAGCTTTACCGGAAGCCTTTTGCCGACAATCCGCACAAAGGGATACATTAGCACCACTACCACAAAAATGATGATATAAATTGCTACCGCAGTTGCCGAGGCGAAAGAACGCAGCGCTACAAGTCCATTTTGAAAAATGTAATAACTGATTCCAAAATAAATTACAAAAACGATGGTGAGGAATACCGCAAGCTGTTTTCGGTTCATAGGTTTGCCAATATTATTGGCCAGAGGAACAGTTGCGCTTTAAAATTGTTCGTCGTACTTAGTCCAGAGCAGGTCGCCGAGTTTCCAGGCCTGATCCACCACACGTGTGCCCCACTCATGGGTATAATCGGTGAGCAGTTGGCGTGTCGATGCCGGATTTTTGGCATTGTATGCGTCGAGGGCTTTTTGTTCGATATTTTTTTGGTTATCAAAAAGTTCTTTTTGCCAGGGATTCCACACTGCATCTACGTCGTGGCGCATATCGCCCCAGCGCTGCGATGCCAGTGTGCCCAGGCGGTTGAAAGCCCACCATGCCGACTGTGTGGTATAGCCATTGGGGCGCCCGGGAGTTTTGTAAGGCGATGGCAAATCCGTTACCGAACCATACACAGGGATGTAGATGGAAGTAGCCACGTTGTCCATAGCCAGCCAGGCCACGCCGCCAATCTCGTCGGGCAACCAGTCGCGGCACTGGATAATG
>SABY01000269.1 GCA_009928785.1 Clostridia bacterium
GATTTTTGTTCTTACGCCCAGATAGGCAGCTCCCAAATTGATATTGCCGCCGGCGGGGAGATTTACATTTTCGTAAACCTGATCAACATAGCCAAACTTTGACACCGTTACCGTAAGGTTGCTTCCGGCCATGGCATAGGGCGCATTATAATGGCCTTGTGCGTTGGAGTAAATTTCAGCCTTGGCTTGAGGAAAATCAGGATTGAAAATTTCGATTTTTGCACCCTGCACCGGAGCATTGTCGGCCGCATAATAAACACTGCCACTCAAAACTCCCATTCCATTTCCGGTTTCAAACATCAGGGTGGTATTGGGATAGGAAGTAAGTGTTCCGCTATTTGTAGGATTCTCGGGGTCAATAGCCGACAATCCGGTTTCGTAGAATGAGCGGTTAAAAGAAGCCCCATCGGTATAGGCAAATCCGACATCATAGCTAAAACCAGAGCCATTATAATAGTACACATTTACTATCAGGTTTCCACTACCGGTATAAACAAAAGGATTCGTCAGTTCAATGGTGGCTTTACCTGACCCTTCTTTAAAATCTACTTTCCCGTTAAAAACAAGCTGCAATTGTGATGGGGGAATATAGTTGCCTTCAAGGTTATTAATATCTGTTTGTCCCATCCATATTTTTAGACTCCGTTGGTTGATATCGGTTGAAAATTGCTTGTAATAGGTCAATCGTTCGATAATACCACCAGCCTTGATTTCATTTGCGTAATACAAACATTCCGTCAAGCTGGTGCTTCTCCAGCTATTCTCAAAGTCGATGGGGAGGTTGTTAGTATATTCTGTTTCGGAAGATATTGGGAAATCGCCGATATTTTTAACTACTACGGAGGCGGAAATTACCTCAAGGTTGATCATATCGCTGAAGTTGTTGTTGGTATCCATATCTTCACTCCACACGATTTTTGCATAAATATTATAAACCCCGGCGTTAGCCATCGATAGCGGAATGATGACGGTAGCAATCTCACTCGCTGCCAGTGCCTGCCCCGGCAGCGAAGCAAGTACTGTTTCGGTGCCGTTGATGTAAGCGCAAATCTGCGTTTGGTAAGCGTCCTGAGCCACTGCGCTTAAACCATAGTTGGCAATCTTTACCTCATAATTGCCGCTTGCATTCTGGTAAAGCAAATCCGATCCTGAAAAATCCATGACCATCAGGTCGTTTTCAAAGCGATCGGGTACCGAGCCAAGCACATCGTCGATAACACCCGGCCAGCACCACAACGAATAGAATTGAATTCCGATGTAAAATTTGTCGCCGTCGTACAAACCATAATCACTCAGATCATATGCTTTTTCGCCGTAAGCCAGGGGTGGATCAATAATTTCGTCGATCACCATAAAATCAGACACATCGGTGCCGGAGGTGGAGAGGCATACGCGCCATTTCTGGCCGGTCTGATTAGCCAGTCGCTTGATGTAGAACTTAAACAAGTCGCCATCCTGCCATATCATTCGTGGTGTAATCAGCCAGTCGTCGTAGCTGGTTTGGTAGGGACTTCCGGCGTAAGTGTCGAGGCCTGCAGCTGCAACACCGGTACGGGGAACGGTCTGACCAGTTGGTGCAGTCGTGGTATTTCGCAGCCAGCCTTTATTGTCCTTATTATTATCTATTACTGTCCAGCCCAGCGGTGGGAAAGTTTCTTCCTCAAAACCTTCGCACAGCACGCCAAAGCGTAAGACTCTGCCGGAAAGATCAACTGTCTTGCTGCCCGGAATACTCTCGTCCATCTCGAAGGTGAGTAAACCTTCTTCCAGGCCAGGTTCATCAGAATTAAATTGTATCTCAAACGTTTCCTTTTGCTTTATAGGCAATTCGACCGGGAAGTTGGCATTGATAACTGTAAAGGAAGGATTGGTGAAAGTAGCACCTGTAATTTCCAGGATGCCGCCTCCGGCATTCATCACCTGCACAGTCATTGTTTTGGTAACGGATGTTTCCACTTCTCCAAAATACAAGGAGAGAGGCGTTGTCTTGGCTTCGGGTTCGGTTGGGACATCGCCGCTAAACACAAGTTTAGTATTAGCACGCAAAGCAAGTATGTTTCCAGCGGGTAGTGCGTTAGGGTCGTAAGGTGAGCTGTCATTCCATTCACCC
>SABY01000270.1 GCA_009928785.1 Clostridia bacterium
AAAACCTGCCCGAAGTTGTTTTCGCTGGTGAGCTGTATGAGCTGCTCCACGCGCTTGTCGTCGAGTTTATCAAAAATATCGTCGAGCAGCATGATGGGTCTGTAACCTTTTAGCTTTTTGATGTATTCATATTGCGCCAGCCGCAGCGCCACAATAAACGACTTCTGCTGTCCCTGCGATCCAAACTTCTTCACGGGATGCCCTTGTATATTCAAAATAAGATCGTCTTTGTGAATGCCTGCATTGGTAAATCGGGACGCCCGGTCGCGTTGCAGCGAGCCGGCCAACAGCTCGCTCATATTACTATTGGCAAGTTGTGTTTCGTATTGTATCTCTACGTTCTCCACCCCGCCCGAAATTAGTTGGAAATATCTTTCAAAAACCGGGATGTACGCCTCCAGAAACTGCTGCCGCACCGGATAAATCCTCATGCCCAGTTGCGCAAGCTGCTCGTCCCATATTTGTAATGACCCGGCATGAAAGGTACGGCTTTCGGCAAAATTTTTCAAAAGAGCATTGCGCTGCGCCAACACCTTATTATAACTTATCAGATCGTCGAGATAGACCTTGTCGAATTGTGAAATGATGCTGTCGATAAAGCGCCGCCGCACGTCGCTGCCCTCGTTGATGAGATCGCGGTCGTAGGGCGAAATCATCACCAACGGATACAAGCCGATGTGATTGGCAAGCCGGTCGTACTCTTTTTTGTTGAGTTTAAAACTCTTTTTCTGGTTCCTTTTCTGCACGCATTGTATCATTTCGGTGGTGCGGCTGTTGAGATCGTACCTTCCGGTGATAGAAAAATAGGGCGCTTCGTGCCGGATATTTTGCGAGTCGATGGCGTTGAAATAGCTTTTGCAGAACGACAAATAGTAGATGGCATCCAGTAGGTTGGTTTTGCCGGCGGCGTTGTCGCCAATAAAACAATTGACGCGTGCCGAGAAATCCATATCCGCTTCAGCGATATTTTTAAAATTATGTAGTTGCAGATTTTTAAGAAACATCGCTGGTGGGGGTATTTTGAGAAATTGTTTTGATATGTTCCGCAGCCTGGCGCAGCAGCCAAAGGGGTGTAGAGGTAGCGCCGGTGATGCCGACTTTTTTTGCTCCGGCAAACCAAGCACTTTTAATCTCCTCAATGGTTGCCACCTGAAAAGTCTTTGCATTATTTTCACGACAAATGCCGCAAAGGTATTTCCCATTGGAAGAGCTAGCGCCGCTAACGAAGATTACAACGTCGTGTGCTTTTGCAAACTGCGCCATCCGGCTGTCGCGGTCGCTCACCTGGCGACAGATGCTGTCGGTGGCTTCAAAATGCAGCATGTCGGCATCGATAATTTCATTTCCGGCTTCGGCGATACGCTCGGTAAAATGCCGGTAGAGTTGCCGGTTTTGGGTAGTCTGTGCAAAAAGATGGATAGGTCGCGTAAAATTGATCTGTTGCAGGTCAGCTTCTGTTTCGATGATTATCGCTTGGTTTCCTGTCTGCCCGTTGAGGCCGATCACCTCGGGATGGTTTTTACGTCCAAAAATAACCACCTGCACTTCCGGCTTCTGGTGTGCCTGCTTCACCTTTTGCTGCAGGCGCAACACCACCGGGCAGGTAGCGTCGATGAGCCGCAGGTTGTTTTGCCGGGCTATTTCGTAGGTGGCGGGCGGCTCTCCGTGTGCGCGAATAAGCACCGCAGCATCCTTCAATGCAGCAAACTGCTGCTGTCCGATAACCCGCATTCCGAGCTTCTCCAGCCGGTGCGTTTCGGCTTCGTTGTGGATGATGGCGCCAAGCGAATAGAGTTGCCCGTGCTGGCTAAGCTCCTGCTCTGCCAGCCGTATTGCCCGCGCCACACCACTGCAAAATCCGGCATCTTTATCTACTTCTATTACCATCAGTTTTTGTTAGCTTTTTATTGCTTTTGCAAAATAAACCATTTTTGGGGAGCCTGAAAGGAAGACATCAGTTTCCCAAAAAGCTCTGACAATCGCTGTGGTAAAATGAGCCGCAGGTAGAGTTTCCCTTTTTTCATTTTAATGAGATAAAACTCCGGTAAAGAATGAAAACCTTATTCTTACCCACCTAACCTTAGTGGAAAAAAATTCCCATGAC
>SABY01000271.1 GCA_009928785.1 Clostridia bacterium
GACAGGTGTAATTGCTCCGGGCGCAAGCCTCGAAATTGAAGTTGCTTTTGATGCCACCGGATTGAGCGCCGATATTTACAGCGCACAAATCCTGATCAACAGCAACGACCCGGCAACACCACAAGTAGTTGTTCCTGTTACACTTGAGGTAATGGCGGTTAACTGTTCCTATGTAGTGACAAACGACAACGAAAACAATGCCCTGGCCGGCATACCCGACTATGATATGGATGTTTATCTGTTTAAGTATGACAATATTGCACCCATCGAGTTTAATATTTTCGTATTGGATGCGGTCATCGACGAGGCACAGCTTAATTTGTATGCCTGGGATGTGGATGAAATTGATGGGGAAATCGACCACGTTTACGTTAATGGAACGCTAGTTGGCTCACTTACCGGCGCTGATGACGAATGGAGTACATCAGTGTTTTATCTTGATCCTGCGCTGATTACCACCGGCAAGAACCTTATTCAGGTTTTCATTGATGTTAATACCAACGGAAACTGGGCCGTAAATGTTGACTGGGGTCAACTGATCATCAACAACTGCATGGGCGGCAATGCATACATACGCTATGCGGAAACCGACAACTCCATGTATCCGCAAGGAGCCAACGTGGAAGTAACTGTGGAAGTAGATACCGATCTTGAGCAGCAGAATGTCATCATCGAAACCAACCTGCTCGACGAAAACAACATCAACGTGGCCGGTACTTCTACCACCCGCACCATCTCATTACAAGCCGATGAGCCGCTTACTGTTACCCTTGCCATTCCGCCCACGGCTACCCTGGGTGCCAATTATCATGCACAGGTCATCGTTTACGACGCTACTACTTATGTACAACAAGATTTGGCGCTGGTACCGTTCTTCATCTGGGGGGGGCAGGGCATCCTCAACTGCCTCGACGCGGGCTGGCATCTTATATCATCTCCCTATTTTGCTCAGGATCCCGACCTGGACGTACTGATGGCCGAGGTGAATGCAAGCGGGGCGCTGGTGATCATGCTCAACAAATACGGCATCTATTGGCCTGTCAGCAACATCAATATGCTGGGCGACTGGAATAACCACCACGGATACAAAATTAAGATGGCTAAGGCAGCATGTATTATTTGGGATGGCGATGAGGTGATGGATAAAACCGTGAATCTCGCCTCCGGTATCGATTATCTGCCGGTGCTCTCCACCGAACCAACAGCAGCCGCTGATGTTTTCAGCCAGATCGAAGGGAACCTTATTTATGCTTTCGATATCGAAAATGGATTGATTTACTGGCCGAATGGAGGCATATTCACCTTGCAGATGCTCAATCCTGGCGAGGCCTATCTGATAAATATGATGTCGGCAGGATCAGTTACCTATCCCTTTGAAAAGCAAGCTTACCAAGCTTCGCCCAACAAACTGAAGGTAATCAACAACGCACCTTATACTGTCACCAAAACCGGTAGCGCTCATTTTATTACCATCAAAGCCGAAGCCCTCCGAAATTTCAGCAACGGAGATATTGTAGCTGTCTTTAATCCACAAGGCACCTGTGTAGGAATGGCACAGTACAATGGCGATAAACAACCAATGGTACTTGCTGTGTATGCCGACGACTATACCACCGAGGCCATCGATGGCATGAGCGAAGGTGACGTAATGCAACTTGCGGTATACTCGCCTGCAACGCTGCAACAAAAGATTTTGCAGCCGGTATGGAATACTGCCATGGCAAATACGGAGCTTTTTGCAGAAAATGCATTATCTGAAGTAATCGACTTTAAAGATGCTTTGGGTGTAATTGATGCTGCTATCGATCAGATACGCATTTATCCCAATCCTTCTACCGGAATTTTCACCGTTACAGGTGCTAACGAAAGTGTTCGGTTGGAGATACTCAACACTGCCGGTCAGCAGATACAGTTGCTCGAAGCGAATGGATCAGTACAAATCGACCTTTCGGCACACGCCAAAGGCATCTATTATCTCCGTATGATTTCGCAGCAAAGCACCCGCATCCAAAAAATTGTGGTTGAATAACCACTATCAGTTCTTCCTTAAAAGAAAAAGCACCTCCTGCGTGGGGTGCTTTTTTGTAATGTGTTTTTATGGA